>SMVY01000089.1 GCA_004357415.1 Gemmatimonadota bacterium | reverse complement strand
TGACGCTGTTCACAGGGGGCAACAGCATCATCGTGGGCGTGCCCGGACTGGCCAAGACCATGCTCATCCACACGGTAGCGCAGGTGCTCGATCTCAAGTTTTCCCGCATCCAGTTCACACCCGACCTCATGCCGTCGGACATAGTGGGCACCGATCTGGTGCAGGAGGATCCGGGCACGGGCGAGCGACGGATGGTCTTCATGCCGGGCCCGGTGTTCAGCAACATCGTGCTGGCCGACGAGATCAACCGAACCCCACCCAAGACCCAATCGGCCCTACTCGAGGCCATGCAGGAACATCAGGTCACGGTGCAGGGTCGGACGTACACGCTGGAAGAGCCGTTCCACGTGTTCGCCACTCAGAACCCCATCGAACTGGAGGGCACCTATCCGCTGCCGGAGGCGCAGCTCGATCGGTTCATGTTCAACATCATGATCGACCACCTCCCCGAAGAAGAGGAACTGGAGGTGGTGAAGCGCACCACCGCAATCCAGGAACCCGAGTTCCACCACGCGGTCGACGGCCCCACGCTGATCGCCTATCAACGTCTGGTGCGCAGGGTCCCGATCTCGGATCACGTGGCCCGCTACGCCCTGACGTTGGTGCGGCAGACGCGGCCCAAAGAACCCGGTGTGGCTGAGTTCATCACCAAGTCCGTGTCCTACGGCGCTTCCGTACGAGCCGTGCAGTACCTGGTACTTGGCGGCAAGGCGCGTGCGCTGATGCGTGGTCGCTACCACGTGACCATCGACGACATCAAGGCCCTGGCGCATCCGGTGCTGCGCCACCGAATTCTGACCAACTTCTATGCCGAATCCGAGGGGATTTCTACCGACGACCTGGTCGACCGCCTGCTCGAGACGGTGAAGCCCCCGGCTTCGGATCTATGACCGTCACCCGTTTTCTCGACCCGCTGACGCTGGCCCGGATCGACAATCTGGACCTGGTCGCGCGCACGGTGGTCAACGGCTTCGTCCACGGCCTGCACCAATCTCCCCATCTGGGAGTCTCCACCGATTTCGCCGAGCACCGTCCCTACATGGTTGGTGACGACATTCGGCGGATCGACTGGCGCGTGTACGGCCGGACCGACCGGCTCTACGTCAAGCAATTCGAGGCCGAGACCAACGCCAACATGACGGTGCTGATCGACATTTCTGCCTCGATGAACTACGGCTCCGGCGCAATTACCAAACTGGACTACGCCCGGTTCCTGGCCGCCAGCCTGGCGTATTTTTCCTACCAGCAGCGCGACCGCGTCGGCGTCATCACCTTCGACAAGGATATCGTGGACCAGGTGCCGGCCACGGGCCGGCAACTCGACACCGTGCTCCACACCATCGACCGGATCGAGCCCGGCGGCGAGGGCCAACTCGACCTACCTATCCGTCGCATAGCGCAGAGCATCCGGCGGCGCAGCATCCTGGTGCTCATTTCAGACCTGTACGAGGACCCGGACGCCGTGCGACACGCCGTCAACCACTTGGCGCTCCGCGGAAACGATGTCATCGTGTTCCACGTCCTTGACCCCGCGGAACTGGAATTCGATTTCGCCGAGCCGGGCCAGTTCGAGGACCTCGAGAGCGGCACCCGCATCCCGGTCATCCCCGATCGGATTCGCGCCGGCTACAAGGGGCTGATCGACAGCCACGTGGCTCGGATCGCCCAGCTCATGGGCGAAAGCCGGATCGACTATTGCCAAGTCAGCACCGCCAAGCCGCTGGATCACGCGTTGTTCGACTATCTGTCGCGGCGCCAGCGGCTGCAACGGATTCGCTGAATGGGTGTGTCCTTTCTGGCACCATTGTTCTTTGCCGGTCTGGTGGCCGTGGCCGTGCCCATCCTGGTTCACCTGACCAATCGCGATCGGCGCAGCGTGGTGCGGTTCCCGTCCCTCAAGTTCCTGACGAAAATTCCCTACCGGCAGATGCGACGGCAGCGCATCCAGCACTGGTTCCTGTTCGCCGTGCGCGTGCTGGCTATCGTGCTGCTCGTGGCGGCGTTTTCGCGGCCCCTCATCGAGGGCGCGCTGGTGGCCGCCACCGACGACGCTCCAGGACGGGAGGTCATCATCGCCCTCGACCGCTCCTACAGCATGGCCTACGGTGACACCTGGCAGCGTGCCGTCGACGCCACGGCCGAGGCGATCCGTTCGCAACCGCCCGGCAGCCGGCTGTCGTTGATCGTGTTCGACGAGCAGGCGCAAGTCGTCGCCGGGCCGGTGGCGGACCCGGCGGCGCTCGCCCGGGCGCTAGATACGCTGGCACCGGGATCCCACGGGACCCGCCTGGCCTCGATGACCCAGCTGGCCAACCAGTTGCTGCTCGAATCGCCACTCGACCAGCGCGAGGTCATCGTCATTTCGGATTGGCAGGCACGTGCCTGGGATCGCTCCACCCGGGTGCGATTGATTCCGGGAACCACGCTCACGCCGGTCGACCTGTCGATCCCGGATCCGAGCAACGTGCTGATCACCGGCGTGGACGTGCGGCGGAGCGAGCGTGGTGGTCGGCCTACGGTGGTACTCGCCGCGCGGGTCGTCAATCAGGGCTCAACCACCATCACCGACCTGCCCGTCACCTTGTCGATCAACGGCCAGGACGTGGCGGAGACGGCGGTAACGGTCCCTCCAATGGAGAGCCGCACGGCTCGCCTGGGACCCGTGGCGCAACCAGCCACATTGGCACGGGCCACGGTGCGCATCGGCGACGACCTGCTGGCACCGGACAATACTTTTAACCTGGCGTTGTCCAGCCGGCCGGCGCTGTCGCTCCTGCTGATCGAGGCCCGCGGCGCTCCGAACGACGGATCCCGCTACCTCCGGGATGCACTGGCGATCGCCGACGACCCCGCCTTCGAGGTCACCCGGGCTCGTAGGCATTCGGTTCGGCCAGCCGACGTGGCCGCCGCCTCAGTGGTGGTGTTGCACGACAGCCCATTTCCCGGTGGGCCGGCCGGAGAGGCCATCATCGAGCACGTGGCCGGGGGAGGCGGCCTGTGGATCATCCTTGGTGGCCGCAGCCCGCTCGGGAGCTGGCCCGAGGCCGCGGCGGGACTCTTGCCCGGCCGCTGGCGCAGCACGGTCGACCGCCTCGATCGCCAGGGCGTGAGCCTGGCCGGCATCGACTACCATCATCCGGCGTTCCGCATCTTCAGCGGTCCCGACGACGGCAACGTGGCCGGACCCAGGTTCTTCCGCTACCGGCCCATCGTACTGGCAGACAGCGCCGAGGCCATCGCCCGCTACACCGACGGCGGCGTGGCGCTGGCGGAACTCGGCTACGGAGCGGGCCGGGTGCTGCTGTGGGGGTCGCCGTTCGACAACCTGTGGAGCAACTTGCCGGTGCAGCCAGTGTTTCTCCCGTTCGTCCACCAGGTGGCCCAATTCCTGAGCAGAAGACAGACCACCGACGGCTGGCACCAGGCCGGGCAGGTGGTCGGTCTCCGCGAGATCCTCCTCGAGATGGATATCGACAGTGATACACTCGATCGTGAGGTCATCGTCGAAGGGCCATCGCGCCGGCGGCGGGAGGTGGACGTCAGCTCATCGAACGCGTTCGTGACCCTGACGGAAGCCGGGTTCTATTCCGTGTACCCCCTGGGGCGTGAGCGAGCCTCGTATCCGGTCGCCGTCAACGTGAACCGGGCCGAGTCGGATCTGGCGCCGCTGGACATCGAGGCCTTCGTGGCGGCCGTGACGGTTCCCGACACCTCGGCTGCCTCGGCCGGTGGCGCCGGCTCGGCGACGGTGACACTCGCGGACCGGGAACGCCGTCAGGGCATATGGTGGTTTCTCCTCGTGGGAGCGTTGGCCCTCCTGGTCGGAGAATCCTTGTGGTCCAACCGGTCGGCCCAATCGCATCCCCCACCAACCGGGCACCGTCCGGCCGGTATCGAATAGAAGGAGTCGCTCATGCTGGAAGGCCTGATCCTCGCATCGACCGGAAGCGAGCGCGACGAATTGCTCGGCGTCGTCCGTTCGGTGAGGAACCGGTGGCGGTTACGGGTACTCCTGAGGGGTGCCGCCATGGTAACGCTGTCTGCCATGACCCTGCTGCTGTTGGCGGGATGGGTCATCGACGTGTTCCGGTTCGACGCCACCACGGTCACCATCGTACGGGTGGCGGCGTGGGCCATTTTCGCCACCGTTCTTCTCCGGGTACTGATCCTTCCGCTGTTCCGGCGCGTCAGCGACGAGCGGGTCGCTCTGTATCTCGAGGAACACGAACCCTCTCTCGAGGGCCGGGTGATCAGTGCGATCGAGTTCGAGCACAATGACGCCTCGGTAACCTCGATGGCCATGGTCGAGCGCATCGTGCACGCGGCCGTGGAACAATGCCACCAGGTCGAGGACGGGAAACGTGTCGAGCGCGTGGCATTGCGGCGATCGTCCGGCCTGGTCGCCGGCTCCACCGCGTTCGGCATCGGGCTGTTTCTGATGGGGCCGGCTTTCCTTCACAACACCACGCCGGTACTGCTGACGCCGTGGACGGAATCCGGAGTGCACAACCCCTACCGCATTGCCGTGACGCCGGGAGACACCACCCTGGCCAAGGGCGCCGACCTCAAGGTGACGGCCGTCCTGGAAAACTTCGGGGCCTCCGATGTCGAGTTGGTCGTGCGCAGCGGAGACGATGAGTGGACCCGCTGGTCGATGCTCCGGGAAGACTCGGCGACGACCCACAGCCTGATGGTGTTCGACCTGCACCAGGCGACCGAGTACTACGTGGAAGCCAGCGGCGTACGATCGGCCGTTCATCGTGTCGAGGTGGTCGAACTCCCTTACGTCCAGGACATTGGTCTCACCTACTATTTCCCGCGCTACACCGGCCTGGACCCGGTAGAGCAACCCGGATCGGGAGACATTGCCGCCCTCGTGGGCACCCGGGTCGTCATCGATGTCCTGCCGACCATCACCGTGCCTGGTGGCGCCATTGTGCTGAACCAGCGGGACACCATTCCCCTCGAGCTCGACGCCCATGGACGGTTGAGCGGATCCATCACGGTCCGCGAGCCCGGCAGCTATCGCATCCTACTCGACAGCCGACAGGGACACCGGGTTCCAGCCTCGTCCGACTACCTGATCGATCCGTTCACCGACCAGCCACCGGTTCTCACGATCACCAAACCGGGTCGCGACATCCAGGCCACCAGCGTCGAGGAGGTCACCACCGAGATGCGGGCCCAGGACGACTACGGCGTCCGGCGGCTCGAATTGGTCTACTCGGTGAACGGCGGCCGGGAAACCGTCGACACCATGTATGACGGCCGTCCAGGACGTCGCAAGTTCGTGGGAACGCACACCCTGTTCCTCGAAGAGTTCGACCTCGAGCCGGGCGATCTGGTGTCGTATTACGCGCGTGCACGGGACGGCCATGATCAGGAGACGGTCTCCGACATCTACTTCCTGGAGATCAGGCCCTTCGACCGCAATTATCGCCAGGCGGACCAAGGTGGCCAGTCCGGTCAAGGGATGAGCGGCGCCGAGTTGTCCACCCAGCAACGTATGATCGTGGCCGCCACGTTCAGGCTGATTCGCGACCGGGAGGCGTACGGCAACCGGGGATTCGAAGAGAACCTGGCCACCGTGGCGCTGTCACAGGGCCGGTTGCGCCAGGAGGTTCTCCGCCTGGTGGAGCGCATGGTCAACCGGGGTGTGACCGCCGATTCGTCGTTCGCCAAAATCGCGGAGTTCCTCCCCCTCGCCGCCGAGGAAATGGGCACGGCCGAGGTGGCCTTGGGCGAGCACCATCCCGACTCTGCGCTCGGCCCCGAGCAGCGAGCCCTGCAGAACCTCCAGCGAGCCGAGGCCGTGTTCCGGGACGTGCAGGTGGGGCAGGGCCAACAGAATGGTGGCGCTGGTGGACAGGGAGCGATCAGCGATGAACTGGCCGATCTCTTCGAATTGGAACTCGACCGACTGAGCAACCAGTACGAGGAAGTCCAGCGTGGCGAGCGCCAGGAAGTCGACGACGCCATCGACGAAACCCTAGAAAAGCTGCGCCAACTCGCCCGGCGCCAGCAGCAGGAAAATGAACGCATGCGCGCCCGGGCACAGCAACAGGGAGGTACTCAGGCCGGCTCATCGGGCCAGTCGCAGCGGCAGTTGGCCGAGGAAGCCGAGGAGGTGGCGCGCCGACTGGAGCGCCTGTCGCGCGAGGAATCGCTTCCCGATCTGGCCGAAGCCGCCCGGCAACTGCGGCAGGCGGCAGAGGAGATGCGCCGGGCAGCCGCATCCGGCGCCCAGAGCGGCGAGGCGGTCGGCACCGCGGCCCTCGACCAACTGCGGGAGGCGCGTCGCCGGCTGGAGCAGAACAGATCGGGACGGCTCCAACGGGACACCCGGGACGCGCTCGAACGGGCCCGGACCCTACGGCGCCAGCAACAGCAGATGATCAAACGGGTCGAGCGTTTCGACCCGGCCGGCCCCAATGCCCAAGCCGACCTTCGCGCCATCCAGCAGGCCAAGGAGCGGATGGGCAGCGACGTCGGGCGCCTGGAAGTCGACCTGGACCAGTTGTCCCGCCAAGCTCTGCGCGATCAACCCGAGGCGGGCCGGCGCCTGGCCGAGGCTGCGGGTGAGATTCGTGACAACCAGATCCGGGAGAAGATCCTGTACTCCCGCGGCGTGGTGCAACAACGATCCAAGGAATACGCCCGAAATTTCGAGGAGCACATCGAGGGCACCCTTGGCCGATTGGAGGAACGCCTGGAAGCGGCGGAACGCGCCATCGGTGAAACCAGCGAACAGCGCCTCGAGCGGGCCCTCGAGGAAACCCGTGAAGTAGTGACGGCGCTCGAGTCTTTGGAGGATCGTCTTCGCGCCGGCATGGAGGCCCAAGAGGGCCAGGGCCAGCAACAAGGTCAGGGAGGCAGGCAGGCAGCCGGGGGCGATTCCACGGGGAGCAATCCCAACGCCCGCCCGCAGAACGGCTCCGGCCAGATACGACCGCAGGACCTCAGGCAGTTCAGCCGGGAGTTGACCCGGCGACGGGAACAACTCGAAGCGCTTCGGGGGCAACTAGAGCAGGAAGGGATCGACGCCGCCGACCTGGAGCGTATCATCGACCGGCTCAGGGAACTGGGTTCGGGAAGCGGCCTGGCCCGTCCAGAGAGTATCGCCGTGTTGGAACGGGACATCGTTCAGGGTTTGAAGGAATTCGAATACAGCCTGCGACGCAGTCTAGCGCCGAGCGATGACAGACGGCTGCTGCAGGTCGGTGACGACGAAGTGCCGGACGGCTATGAGGAGATGGTGGAGGAGTACTACAAGGCGTTGGCCGGAGAAATCAACGATCGGTAATCACCTCACCGATGCGCCACACCTCTTCGCTCTCCGGGTCGGCCTCGCGCCTGACGCGCAAGACAACAGGCGCTCCCCGACGGAGGAAACCGTCCTCCAGATAGGGATGGAGGTACAGCCCGGTCACGTCCACCGTATCCATGGCGACCGCCTCCGCCAGATCGCCGACCTCGCCGTAGCGCGGGCCAGTCCCGGCTACCGCGTCGTCGAACACGATGGCGATGTCGGCCCGGATGGGCTTGCTGTTGCCTAACACGATCTTGCCGCCGAGGAGCAAGAGATCGTTGGCAATCGCGCGGTTCATCGGTAATCGTTCGTAGGCCAAATCCGACACCTGGTCCAGCGAGTCCTGGGCGATGGCGTAGAGGGCGGACAGGAGGACCGCGACATTGATGGCCCGGAGGCGCTGTTTCTGTGGATCGTCCGCCAGCGCGCCACTTTCGATCAACACCGTACTGGTGCCCCACTGCTGCATCCGGTCTCCGAAGGCCCGCGTGGCGTAGCTATCGTCGTAGCGCGCCATGCGGCCGGGGATCTCGGGCTCCAGGGCTCCCGCGATCACCGCCGCCACCTTCCGTGCCTTGAGGCGCACGGGCCCCCACGATCGCTCCTCGTCGGCAGCCGGCGCCAGCAGCGCTATCGCCACCAGCAGCCCGTCATCCCCCGCCGTGCGCGATCCCTGGTCGTGCAGGTTGAATCCGAAATCCGCCTGCAGGCTGTCGCGCACCCGCTTGAGAAGTTGTCCCTCGGGAGTGACGAGGATTCGGGCATCGCGGTTGACGTCGATGCCAAGGGCGTTCTCGCGGATGAACCGCTCCGCCCCGTCGGGGTTCAGCATCGGGATCATGGTGACGGTTAGTCGGTCGGCCAGCAATGAGGCCAACGCACTGGTATCCGCCGTCGCGAAGAAATTGACGAGATCGGCGAGCGCCATCGAGGCCGTCGATTCGTTCCCGTGCATCTGCGACCACAGCAGTACGCTGGTCGAGCCGGTGCCGTAGGTTACCGCGTTGATGGCCCGTCCCTCGGTCGACTCGCCCACCTGGATGATACGCACTCGATCAGAGACCAGAGCCGGCGCCATCGCGGCCCAGTAGATCTCATGATTGAACCTGCGATCCTCCAGCCCCGCCACCTGGTACTGCCCGGCGACGGCCAGGCCCTCGGCCAGGCAGCACGGTGCTTGGCCCTCCATCGATCCCGGTATCACCAATGGGGCAACTATGGCACCGACCGCCCAATGCCACCCTCGGACGCTAGCGACCACCGTCATTTATCACTCCCGTTGAGGTGTTGTGCCAGGAATGCCTCAGCAACTCTATAGAACCGTAACCGGTTTTCCGGCTTGGCGAAGCCGTGGCCTTCGTCTTCGAACAGGAGATACTGGTAATCGATGCCCTTGCGGCGCATGGCCGCGACGATCTGCTCCGATTCCGCCTGCTTGACTCGTGGATCGTTGGCGCCCTGCGCGATGAGTAGGGGAATCCGGATCTCGTCCACCCGCGACAGGGGCGAACGCGACATCAGAAACTCTGCGTCCTCCTCAGGGTGGCCCACTCGTTGGTACAGCACTTCGAGATAAGTAGACCAGTATTCGGGAATACTCTGGATGAAGGTGATCAGGTTGCTGGGTCCGACGATGTCCACGGCGCAGGCGAACAGGTCGGGCGTGAAGGTGGCGCCCACGAGCGCCGCGTATCCGCCATACGAACCGCCGTAGATCGCCAGGCGCGCGGGATCGGCAACGCCCTCGTCAACCGCCCACTGCACCGCGTCGACCAGATCCTGGTGCATCTTGCCGCCCCACTCACGGTCTCCGGCATTGATGAAAGCCTTGCCGTACCCGGTCGATCCCCGATAGTTCACTTGCAGGCAGGCGTACCCTCGATTGGCCAGCCACTGCGCTTCCGCGTCGTAGCCCCAGACGTCGCGCGCCCACGGGCCACCATGTACGTTCAGTACCAATGGAAAGGGAGCCTTGGAACCACCCGGTGGCCTGGTGAGATACCCGTGGAGGGTCAGCCCGTCAGAGGCGGTGAACGTGACCGGCTCCATCTTGGCGAGCGTGTATCCGGCGAGCGCGGGACGGTCGTAGAACAGGAACCGCACTTCGTGCCGAGTGCGATCGAGTTCGTAGTAGACCGTGGGGCCTTCGTCTCGGGTGAACGCCACCAGCCAGCGGTCGTCGGCATCGGTACGGTTGACGATGGCAAAGTCGCCGTCGTCCACCCGAGCGAGGACGGCCAGCTCCCGTGCCAGGGAAGGATCGAGGGCCTGCCATTCCACTCGCGCCCGCGTGAACGCCACCAACTGCACTTCACGAGTCTCGGGATCGATCTCGACCGCCGACACGTCGTAGATGGGATCCTCGGCCATCACCGTTTCGACGCCGGTCGTGAGGTCATGGGCCACCAGTCGGGCGGCGTCGGAATGGCGTGAATCGAGGAGATACAAGGTGTCACCGTCGGCGGAGAAAGCCACCGGTTGACTGTTGAGATTCTCGTCCGCACTCCAGGTGAGCACCACCTCCCAGTCTGACTCCGCCGTCGGCCGAACCCTGAGGTCGAAGCCGCCGTCCGGGCGTGCCGCCATGGCACCCCGAACGGCCAACTCCGCATCCACCACCCAACCAATCACGTCGCCCGGGTTCTCCGCGATCAGTTGCATGTCGCCCGTCATCAGATCGAGCAAATAGGCGTCGTGGTATCGCTGGTCGCGCCGGTTGAGTCCCAGGACCATCTGGCTGGGGTGGTGCTTGGTGTATTCGATGACCTGGGCCTGAACCCGCTCGAACGGCGTCAGGTCGCTGGCCTGGTTGGTCTGCAAGTCCACCCGGAACAGGTGCCAGTCCTCGTCGCCGCCGGTATCCTGCAGGTAAAGGATCGACTGGCCGTCATGGCCCCAGAAATACGTCCGAATGCCGCGATCGCGATCGCTGGTCACCGGCTGAAACCGCTCTTGGCCCACCGGGCCGACCCACACGTTGAGGACCCCCTCGTCCGGCGCCAGGAAGGCCAATCGGGTCCCGTCGGGGCTCAACCGGGGCATGGCCCGGTCGGGATTGCCGAACAGGAGCTCCAGCGGAATCAGTGACGGGGTACGGTCGTTGTCGGTATCAGACATTCGCCAGGCGGTTGGGGTTGGGCGGAAACATAGGCAGTCGTGGACCGTCGCGGAACGCCTGGCGGAGGGACCCTGGAGTAGAGTCCGGTCTAGCACTAGAGGCTATTACCACCCCTAATCGGTTGGTATCATTCGACTACCATCGGGATCGGTGGTCGGCCGAACGAACGGTCGTTGCTCCTGACTCTCGACTGCACGGATGACCATACTAATGACCATACTAGTGATCGGCCGAGTTTGGCCTGGCTGGAGACACATCACCCGACGTGGAGGGGAAACCATGCAGCCACCTCTGACTAGCTGTCTCATTCCACCGGGGAGCAATCCGCTGAGGACGCACCATCGATGTCTCATCGGGCTGGCGCTCATCGTGGCCGTGGGCTGCGGCGAGGAACCGTCCACGCCCGATCGATTCGAACACCTCTTTAGCGGCAACCTGAAGGTGATCGATCTGACCCACAGCCTCAGCGCCGACATGCCTTATTGGCCAACTCCACACGGTAATCCCTTTCGGCACGATACGTTGGTCGCCCACCCCGATGGATCACCCATCATGGCCGCGTACTTTACTCCGGAGCACCACGGGACGCATATCGACGCACCGGTTCATAGCCGGGAAGGCCGCCGACCTGTTGATGCCCTCACTGCCGCCGACTTGTTCGGACCGGCGGCGGTGATCGACGTGTCGAAACAGGCTGCTGCCAATGCGGACTACCGCGCTACCCTCGAAGATTTTCAGGCGTGGGAATCGGCCCACGGTAGACTGCCGACCGGGGCGATCGTCTTGCTATCGACCGGCTGGAGCCGCAAGTGGGACAGCATTGCCGCATACCAGAACCTGGATGAACTCGGCCGCCCGCATTTCCCGGGGTTCTCCGATGCGGCCGCCACCTGGCTCGTCACCGAGCGGGACATCCACGGAATCGGCATCGACGACCTGAGCGTGGACTACGGGGCATCGAGCGATTTCGCCGTTCACGGAATCGTGAACGGCGCCGGCAAGTTCCATCTCGAGAACGTGGCCAACATGCACCTCCTCCCAGCCACAGGTGCCTTCCTCATCGTGGCTCCGATCAAGATCGAAGGAGGATCTGGCGGTCAGGTGCGATTGTTCGCGGTGATCCCCTAGGCCTTCGACGCGGCGTGTCGATACGTCACCCGATGGAGCTGGAACCGTTCGGCGACGAGCCG
>SMVY01000088.1 GCA_004357415.1 Gemmatimonadota bacterium | reverse complement strand
GGTCATGGCCTCGGCGAACCGTTTGGCCTCGTCGTAGACCCCGCGGGGGCCGACGGGGTTGACGTGCCCCCAGTACGATTCCGGTTGGGGATGCACCTGCGGGTCGCCGTATACTTCCGAGGTCGACGCCAGCAGGAAGCGGGCGTCCTTGGCCTTGGCCAACCCGAGGGCCTTGTGGGTTCCCAGCGATCCCACCTTGAGGGTCTGGATCGGGAGTTGCAAATAATCCACCGGGCTGGCGGGTGAGGCGAAATGGAGCACGCCGTCGAGCGACCCGGGAACGTAGATGAAGTTGGTGACGTCGTGCTGGATGAACTGGAAGTGCTCGTTCCCCATGAGGTGCGCAATGTTGTCGGGTGAGCCGGTCAGGAAATTGTCGACCCCGACGACGTCGTGCCCATCCGAGAGGAAGCGATCGGTCAGGTGCGATCCGAGGAATCCGGCGGCGCCGGTAATCAGCACCCTCATGAAGCCCTTCCGATTCCGTGGTGTTCGATCCCCAGCGTGCGCATCCGGCTGGGGTCGAACAGGTTACGGCCGTCGATGATCAGGGGACGGCGCATCAGCGAGAGCATCCGTTCAAAATCCGGATTGCGATAGATCAGCCATTCGGTGACGATCACCAGCGCGTCGGCCCCGGTCACGGCGTCGTAGGGATCGCTCGCATAGTAGATGCGGTCGTCGAACAGCTCGCGGGCGCTCTGCTCGGCTTTGGGATCGTGGGCCCGCACGGTGGCGCCGGCGTCGAGCAGGGCCTCGATCAGTGGAATCGCCGGGCTCTCCCTCATGTCGTCGGTCTCCGCCTTGAACGCCAAGCCCCAAACCGCCACGGTCGCCGAGGGGAGGTCCGCCGCCAACACGGCACGAAGCTTGGCGAACAGGACCCGCTTTTGCCGGGCGTTGACGTCTTCCACGGCCTGGAGAAGATCGAAATCCATCCCCCTGTCCTTGCCTGACCGAATGAGGGCCTTGACGTCCTTGGGAAAGCAGGATCCGCCGTAGCCGGGGCCGGGAAAGAGGAAGGCGGGCCCGATGCGGCTGTCGGTGGCGATCCCGTGGCGGACGCTTTCGATGTCGGCTCCGACCAGCTCGCAAAACTGCGCCACCTGATTCATGAATGAGATCCGGCTGGCGAGCATGGCGTTGGCGGCATACTTGGTGACCTCGGCCGACGCGATGTCCATGAACAGAACCGGATTGCCCGTGCGGACGAACGGCTGGTACAGCCGCCCCATGACATCCCGGGCCTCATCACTATCCACCCCGATGACCACGCGGTCGGGCTTCATGAAATCTTCGACCGCATTGCCTTCCTTGAGGAACTCCGGGTTGGAACAAAGATAAAAGGGCGTATCCGTTTCTGCCTCGATCGTCCGGCGGACCTTCTCGGCCGTCTCGACCGGCACCGTGGACTTGGTGACGACGACGATCGGCCGGGTCAGGTGCCGGCCGATGGTACGCGCTACGTCCAGCACATGCTGAAGATCGGCCGATCCATCCTCACCTGGTGGGGTGCCCACGGCGATGAACACGACATCGGAGGTCTCGACCGCGGCCCCCACGTCGGTGGTGAACCGGAGCCGGCCCTCGTCCTGGTTCCTCCGCACCAAGGTTTCCAGACCAGGTTCATAGATGGGGATGTCATTTTGCTGGAGTTTGGCGATTTTCTCCGCGTCGATGTCGGCGCACACAACATCGTTGCCCGTTTCGGCGAGACAAGCCCCCGCCACGAGTCCGACGTAGCCGGTCCCCACTATGGTGACGTGGATGAGGTCCTCCCCAATACGTTGCGAGTGTCCACCACGCTCTTGGCGTTTTGGCGCACCAAGTCGTAGTCGACGTTGGTGTGATCGGTGACGATGATGACACAATCGGCGTGGCGCACTTCATCGGGTGTCAGGGTTACCGATCGGTACACTTTACCGTCGTGGTTTAGCTCGGGTACGTTGGGGTCGTGGTATCGCACCTCGGCTCCCTGGCCTTCCAACAAGTTGATGATGTCGAGAGCGGGGCTCTCCCGGATGTCTTCGACGTCGCGCTTGTAGGCAACGCCCAGCACCAGCACATTGGCCCCGCGGACCGACTTGGATTGGATGTTGAGTTGGTCGGTCACCTTGCGGATCCAGAACAACGGCATTTCGGTGTTGACCTCGCCGGCCAGGTCCACGAATCGGGTCTTGTAGTTCAACCCCCGCATCTTCCAGGCGAGGTAGTGCGGATCGATGGGGATGCAGTGCCCGCCAAGTCCGGGGCCGGGGAGGAACCGCATGAATCCGAACGGCTTGGTGGCGGCCGCGTCGATCACCTCCCATACGTCGACGCCCAGCTTGTCACACACGATGGCCATCTCATTGGCGAGCCCAATGTTCACACTACGGAAGGTGTTCTCCAGCAGCTTGACCAGTTCGGCCGCTTCCGTGGTACTGACCGGGACCAGCGTGTCGATGGCCGGCTGATAGCACGCCATGGCAACCCGCAAACAGTCGGGGGTGATGCCTCCCACCACTTTGGGCGTGTTCCGCGTCTGATAGGTGGTATTCCCGGGATCGACCCGCTCGGGGCTGAAGGCCAGAAAGAAGTCCGTTCCCACGGAAAGACCCGAACTCTCGAGTTCCGGCAGCAGAATTTCCCTGGTGGTTCCTGGATAGGTGGTGCTTTCCAGGATGACGATCTGCCCGGCCCTGAGCGTCTTGGTCAGCGCCCGGCCGGCCGACTGGATGTAGCTCATGTCGGGGTCCTTGAACTTCGACAGCGGCGTCGGAACGCAGATGGAGATCACGTCGGGTTCCCGCAACCGGCTCATATCCGTGGTTGCCCGCAGCCGGTCATCGGCCCTCGCCTGCTGCAGGTCCTCGTGTGACACGTCCTTGACGTGTGATTCGCCGCGCTCGAGCCCGGCTACCACCTTGGGGTCGACGTCGAAGCCCAGCACCCTATAGCCGGCCTTGATCAACTCCACGGCCAGCGGAAGTCCCACATAGCCGAGACCGATTATCCCAAAAAGGAGGTCGCGCTGGTCCGCCTTGGCGATCAGTTCATCCGCACGCGTCATGTTGTCCTCAGCCATAGAACGCCCCCACCACCTCCACGACCCGGTCGACCTGGGACTCGGTCAACTCCGGGTAGATCGGCAGTGATATCACGGTGGTCATGGCCTCCTCAGTTACGGGGAGGCTCCCGGGCCGGTAGCCCAGGTGGCCAAAGCACGGCTGCAAATGTAGGGCCAACGGATAGTAGATCTTGTTCCCCACCCCATTGTCGGTCAGGTGCTGGTGCAACTCGTCCCGGCCCTCGGCCCGAATGGTGTATTGGTGGAAAATGTGCTCGTTCAGAGGGTCCGTGGGTGGAGCGATCACCGATTGGAGTCCGGCAAACCCTGCGGCATATCGAGCCGCGTGTGTCCGACGGGCCGCACTCCAGGACTCGAGGTGTGGCAGCTTTGCCAGCAGGACCGCCGCTTGGAGCGAATCGAGCCGGCTGTTGAGCCCGACCTCCTCATGGAGATACTCCCGGGTGCCACCGTGAAGCCGCATGGACCGAAGCCGCCCGGCCAGAGCGTCGTCCTGGGTGACCACCATACCGCCGTCGCCCCAGCCGCCCAGATTCTTCGTCGGAAAGAAAGACAACGTCCCGGCTTGTCCCAGCTCACCCGCACGGCGCCACTCGCCGCCAACCTTGCGCCGCGCCCCGATGGCCTGGGCGGCATCTTCGATCAGGGTCAACCCGTGGGTTTCAGCAATGGATCCGAGTGAGCCCATGTCGGCCATCTGACCGTAAAGGTGTACCGCGACGATGGCCTTGGTTCTCGAAGTGATCGCCGCCTCGGTTGCCGTCGGGTCGAGGTTGAAGGTTTCGGGATCGATGTCGACGAACACCGGTGTGCCCCCGACATTGTGGATGGCACCGGCTGTGGCGAAGAAGGTGAACGCGGGGGTGATGACCTCGTCACCGGGAGCCAGATCGAGGCTCCGGAGTACCAACAGGAGTGCGTCCGTGCCGCTGGCGCAGGCTACGCCGTGCCGGGCCCCGCTGAGGTCGGCAATCTGACGCTCCAGTTCGGCCACCTCGGGACCCATGACGAAACCCTGCCGCTCTACTACGGCGTTCACCGCCGCCTCGACCTCGGAGCGGACGCTTGCGTGCTGCGACACCAGATCCAGCAGGGGGACCTTCACCAAGCGCCTCGCACGCGACTCCCTGGGGCACGGAAAGGCCCGCGCGGGCGGGATGAACCGGGGCGCGGGCTCGAACTCACAAACCATGACATCGTAGCAACTTAGCCGCTCGAGCTAGGTGGGTCAATCGACTCCAACCGACCATCCGACTCCCGGTAGCGAGCGCCGCACCGGCTGCATTCGCCGGGACCATCCGCCACAGTGAGGGGCACACCGCAACGGCAAACCCATCCGGTTTGGCGCCCGGGCACGCCGACGACGAGGGCATAGGGCTGCACGTCCTTGGTCACCACTGCCCCGGCACCGATCAGGCAAAACTCTCCCAGCGTCACACCACACACGATAGTGGCGTTGGCGCCGATGGTGGCCCCGCGTTTGACCCGGGTTTCCAGGTACTCCTCGCGCCTAGAGACGTGGCTTCGAGGCGTTTGCACGTTGGTGAATACACAACTCGGGCCGCAGAAGGTGTCGTCCTCGAGGATGACGCCCTGGTAGATCGACACGTTGTTCTGGACCTTCACGTTGTTCCCCAGCCTGGCGCCGGGCATCACCACCACGTTTTGGCCCAGGTTGCAGCGTTCCCCGATCTCCGCGCCGCGCATGACGTGGCAGAAATGCCAGATCTTGGTGCCGTCGCCGATGACGGCCCCCTCGTCGACGAAACTGGACTGGTGTACGAAATAGTCAGCCATCGGTGCGTACTCCATCAGTCGGTTCGATCTCCCCCGCCGGGGAAACGACTTTCACCTCGAGTTCCAGCCGGACGCCGAATCGGTCACGGACCCGGTCTCGAGCGTGCTCGATGAGCCGGCGGACGTCATCCGCCGTTCCTCCGCCGAGATTGACGAAGTAGTTGGCGTGGAGGGGAGAAACTTGTACCCGGCCGATGGTGTACCCCTTGAGGTCGGCCGCGTCGAGAAACTGGCCCGCCGATCGCAATCCGCTGGGATGGCCGCCGGGCGGCAGGTCCGGATTGGTAAAGGTCGAGCCGCAGCAGGGCTGGTTGAACGGCGTGCCCCGTTGACGCCACTCGAACAGATCACGCACTTCCTGCTCCAGCAGCGCCGGTTCTGCCTGGTGCAGCGCTACCTCGGTTTCCAGCACGATGACCCTCTCCAGCCCACTTCGGCGATAGCGGAAAGGGATTTCCTCACGATCGAGCACCCGGTCGACCCCGTTCGGGTCCACCACGGTGACGCGTTGGACGACATCGGCCCATTCGGCACCGTGGCACCCGGCGTTCATGAAGACGCCACCCCCGACGGTGCCGGGCACACCCACCATCTTGTGGAGCCCGGCAAATCCGGCTGCGGCCGTCTGCCGGGCCACCAAGGGAGCCGGGAGGCCCGCGCCGAACCACCAGCGATCGCCATCGGATCGTACCCCGTCGAGGCCCTTGCCGAGCCTGATGACCAAGGCCTCCAACCCGGCGTCGGGAAGGAGCACGTTGGATCCCAGCCCGAGGGCGAACCACGAAACACCGGCATTGTCGGCGTGCCTCAGGGCAATGGCGACGTCTTCGGGCCCGGCGGGGAAGACGACCGTGGCGGGGCCGCCGATCCGAAAGGTGCTGTAGCCGGCCAGCGGCTCGTTTTCCCGTACTTCACCGCGGGTGGCCTCACGCAGACTGGCGATGAACCGTGGATCTCGCGCCGTCACACGGCCGATTCCCGAACGGCGGTGGCCAGTTCATGCCATTCCTGGAGCGAGCGGACGGATCCCTGACGGCTCTTGAGGGCGATAATGGCATCGCTGGCGGCCGAGGCGGCCGATAGCGTAGTGGTGTACGGCACGCCGTGTTCGAGCGCCGCCCGACGCATGGCGTAGTCGTCCCTTTGCGTCAGTTTACCGAGCGGGGTGTTGACGAGGAGTTGCACTTGACCCGACACCATGAGGTCGATCGCGTTGGGGCGTCCTTCATGTACCTTGGCGACCAGCGCGGCAGAGATGCCCCGCGCCATGAGGTAGCGCCGGGTGCCTTCGGTGGCCATGATGCGGAAGCCCATCTCGTGGAATCGCCGTACGATGGGGACTACCTGGGCCTTGTCGCGGTCGTTGACGGTAACGCAGATGCCGCCTTCGAGCGGGAGGGCTCCGTCGACCATGATTTGGGCCTTGGCGAACGCCATCCCGAATGAGTCCGCGATGCCCATGACCTCTCCCGTCGAGCGCATCTCGGGTCCGAGGATGAGGTCGACGCCGGGGAGCTTGTTGAAGGGGAAGACAGCCTCCTTCACGGTCACGTACGGATGGGTGATGTCCTCGGAGAGGCCCAGTTCATCGAGCGATTGCCCCATGATCACCCTCGCCGCCAGGCTGGCCAGCGGCACGCCGGTCGTCTTGGACACGAAGGGTATGGTGCGGGACCCCCGGGGGTTTACCTCCAGGACGTAAACCACGCCGTCCTTTACCGCGTACTGCACGTTGATCAGGCCCACCACACCAAGGCGGTCGGCGAACGCCTTGGTGTAGCTGCGCATCTGTTCCACCTGATCCTCGGTGATCAGGTATGGCGGCATCACGCAGGCGGAGTCCCCCGAGTGGATGCCGGCGTCCTCTATGTGTTGCATCACGCCGCCGATGATACAGCGGCTGCCGTCGGCGATCGCGTCGACATCCGCCTCGAAGGCATCCTCCAGAAACGAGTCGACGAGGACCGGGTGGTCGGGCGATACCAGAGCGGCTCGGGAGAAGTAGTTCCTGAGCGAATCCGTGTCGTAGACGATCTCCATCGCCCTCCCGCCGAGGACATACGACGGGCGGATGAGCACCGGATACCCGATGCGTGCGGCGATGTCGACCGCCTCGTGCTCCGAGAAGGCGACGCCACCCGGTGGCTGGCGCACGTCGAGTTCGTTGGCGAGACGTTCGAAGCGTCCCCGGTCTTCCGCTTCGTCGATCGCCTCCGGCGAGGTGCCGAGTATGGTAACGCCCTCGGCCTCCAGGGCCCGTGCCAGCCGCAGCGGCGTTTGCCCACCCAACTGTACGATGACGCCCAGGGGGCGTTCCACGTGGACGATCTCCAGAACGTCTTCCAGCGTCAGCGGCTCGAAATAGAGGACGTCGGAGATATCGAAGTCGGTGGATACGGTCTCGGGATTGGAGTTGACCATCACCGTGCGGTACCCGGCCTCGCGCAGGGACAGCGCAGCCCGCACACAACAGTAGTCGAATTCGACACCCTGTCCGATCCTGTTGGGTCCGCTTCCCAGAATGATGACCGTGTTGTCGGCCGCACCGGGGGACTCGTTTTCTTCGTCGTAAGAGGAGTAGAGGTACGGTGTAGCGGCGGGGAACTCCCCGGCGCAGGTATCGACCATCTTGTATGCCGGCCTGATACCCCAGGCGATACGCCGGCGGCGCATGGTGGCCTCGTCTTCCTGCCACAAGGCCGCCAGTTGCGCGTCGGCAAAGCCGAACCGCTTCATCTCGCGCAGGCGGGCAACTTGGGTGGCCTCGTCGGCCGTTCGGTCATCGACCCACGCCCGTTCCGCCTCGATCAACTGCAGCCACTGGTCCACAAACCAGGGATCGATGCCCGAGCGTCGCGACACTTCGTCCACGCTGACACCGCCGGCAAGGGCCCGCTTGATCTGGAAGATCCGATCCGCGGTGGGACGTCCAATGGCAGCGAGCACAGTGTCGGGCTCGGCATCGGTCAGGCCATCGTCGGCGGGAGTAGCACCGATCGTCCACCCGTCCCGGCCGGTCTCGAGGCCACGGAGTCCCTTTTGAAACGCCTCCTTGAAGGTCCGGCCGATCGCCATGACTTCCCCGACCGCCTTCATCTGGGTGGTCAGGACGGGATCGGCCTGGGGGAACTTCTCGAAGGCGAAGCGAGGGATCTTGACGACCACATAGTCGAGCACCGGCTCGAAGGATGCCGGGGTCGTCTTGGTGATGTCGTTGGGGAGTTCGTCGAGCCGGTAGCCGACGGCCAGCTTGGCGCCGATCCTGGCAATGGGGAATCCGGTGGCCTTCGAGGCGAGCGCGGACGACCGGGACACTCGCGGATTCATTTCGATGACCAGCTGCTCGCCGGTGGCCGGATCGACTGCAAACTGGATGTTACAGCCGCCCGCGGCGACACCCACCTCCCGGATGATCCGGAGGGCGGCATCGCGCATCGTCTGGTACTCGCGGTCGGTGAGCGTCATGGCCGGCGCCACGGTGATGGAATCGCCGGTGTGCACGCCCATCGGGTCGATGTTCTCGATGGAGCACACGATGACAACGTTGTCGGCGCTGTCGCGCATCACTTCGAGTTCGTATTCCTTCCACCCGATCACGCTGCGTTCTACCAGGGCCGAACCCACCGGCGACAGATCGAGGGCCCGCTTGATCTGGGCCTCAAATTCTTCCCGGTTGTAGGCGATACCGCCGCCGGTGCCGCCGAGGGTGAACGAGGGCCGGATGATGGCCGGGTACCCGGTCTCCTGCACGGCACTGAGCGCCTCCTCGAGCGAGGCGACCGTGCTGCCGGCCGGTACCGCCAAGCCCAACCGCAGCATGGTTTCGCCAAACCGCTGCCGGTCCTCGGCCAACAGGATGGCCCGCTCGTCGGCCCCGATCAGCTCCACCCCAAAGCGATCTAGCGTCCCATCCTGCTTCAGCGCCAGCGAGACGTTGAGCGCCGTCTGCCCACCCATGGTGGGGAGCAACGCGTCGGGCCGCTCGCGTTCGATGACCATGGCTACCCACTCGGGCGTGATGGGCTCGATGTAGGTCCTGTCGGCCAAATCGGGGTCGGTCATGATGGTGGCCGGATTCGAGTTGACCAGGATGACCCGGTAGCCCTCTTCCTTGAGCGCCCTGACCGCTTGAGTACCCGAGTAGTCGAACTCGGCCCCCTGGCCGATGATGATCGGTCCGGAACCGAGGATGAGGATGCTGGATAAGTCAGTTCGTTTGGGCATGCACCATTTCGGCTAGCGTTTGCTCGAAGGGGATGCGCGGCTGCCATCCGGTGGTATCACGAAGTTTGCTTGCGTCTCCCACCAGATGGGGGATGTCGGCGGGCCGCTGTAACGCCGGATCAGGCTGTGGCTCCACCTCGATCCCCACGAGGCCGGCCATGATCCGCAGGATCTCCCGTACACTATACCCCGTCCCGCCGGCAACGTTGTACGCCTCCCCCGGGAAACCGCGGTCGAGAAGCGCGAGGTAGGCGTCGACCACATCCCGGACATCCAGGATGTCGCGCACCGGATCGAGGTTTCCGGTGGCGATGGTGGAGGCCCCTTGCCGCTTGGCCTCGATCAGCCGCTCCAGAAAACTCGGGATTACGTAATTGGCGGCCTGGCCCACCCCGGTGTGGGGAAACGGCCGGGCGAGCATCACGGCCAAGCCGGTCCTGCGGGCAACGTCCCCGGCGGCGAGTTCCGCGGCCGCCTTGGTGGCGGCGTAGGGCGACACCGGGTCTATCCTGTCTTCCTCGGTCCGAGCGATCCCGGAGCCGCGGCCGTAGACTTCCGCCGTCGAGATCACCAGAACCTTGGTGTTGTCGGCGCTCCCCGGCCGGGCAGCCACGGCGTCGAGCAGCCGCAACGTGCCGAGCACGTTGGCCGCCCACGCCTCCTCAGGGTGGGCTCTCGCCTCTGCCCCTGAGGCGAGCGCCGCCAGATGCACCACGCCGTCGACGGGGTGCCCGGCCACGGCATCCGCGCCGTGTGGTTCCGTCAGTTCCAAGTCCACCGTCTCGACCCGCTCTCGCCCGTCTGGCGGGAGCCAGGTATCGGGATCGGGGCCACCCGGGCGTACCGCGGCGACCACCCGGTCGCCCCGCCCGAGGAGCGAGCGGACGAGGTACCGGCCGACGAAGCCGTCGGCACCCGTCACCAGAACCTTCATTTATGAATCGCCAGTCGTTCGAGATCGGCATCGACCATGCGTATGATCATCTCCTCGAATCCGACTCGGGGTTCCCAGTCCAACCGGGCTTTGGCCTTCGAGGGATCGGCCAGGAGGACGTCGACCTCCGCCGGCCGGATGAACTTGGGGTCCTGCTTGACGTAGGATTGCCAATCGAGGCCGACGCGGGTGAAGGCGATCTCCACCAGATCGCGGACGCTGTGGGTAAGCCCGGTGCCGATGACATAGTCCTCCGGCTCGGGTTGCTGCAGCATCCGCCACATGGCGTCGACGTAGTCCCCGGCCCAGCCCCAGTCCCTCTGGGCGTCGAGGTTCCCCAACCGCAACTCTCCGGCCAGTCCCAGTTTGATACGGGCCGCGCCGTCGGTGACCTTGCGAGTCACGAATTCGATGCCGCGCCTGGGAGATTCGTGGTTGAAGAGGATGCCGCTGACCGCGTACATCCCGTAGGACTCGCGGTAGTTGACGGTAATCCAGTGGCCGTACACCTTGGCAACGCCATAGGGAGAGCGCGGGTGGAATGGGGTCGACTCCCGTTGGGGCGTCTCGGTAACCTTGCCGAACATCTCGGAGGAGCTGGCCTGGTAGAAGCGCGCTTCCGGGTGCGCCAGCCGGACGGCCTCGAGGATTCGAGTCACGCCGAGGGCGGTGAACTCGCCGGTGAGTACCGGCTGGGTCCAGGAGGTGGGCACATAGGACTGGGCCCCGAGGTTGTACACCTCATCGGGCTTGGTGTCGTGGACGACGCCGGTCAGCGAGTGCTGGTCCAGGAGATCGGCTGGGAGGAGCTCCAGCTGATCGAGCAGGTGCTCGATACGCTGGTAGCCTTGCTGGCTGGTCCGGCGGACGACACCGAACACCTGATAGCCTTTCTCGAGCAGCAGTTCCGCCAGATAGGAGCCGTCCTGGCCGGTAATTCCGGTGATGAGGGCAGAGGGCATTGAGGGACCTGGTAGTTGTGTTGACGATGATGACGGGTTAGATTTTAAGGCTCGCTAAGTTACGTAACACTTTGCAAGGACAATGGTTATGGCACGGGTCTGTTCCGTGTGCGGCAAAGGGCCGATCACCGGCAATAACGTAAGCCACGCCAACAACCGAACCAAGCGCCGCTGGTATCCCAATTTGCAGACGGTGCGGGTTTTGGTGAAGGGTAGCCCGAGGCGGGTACGGGCGTGCACCCAGTGCATCCGGAGCGGCCGGATCACCAAGGCCGGCTGACCGCACGATCCACGGCAGTTCGAAAAAAAAAGGGGACCCCAGGGTCCCCTTTCTTCTTGGTGCTGGTGGCAGCCTACCGTCATTCAGCGAGCAACTCGATCCGGGCCATGTCGGCGCCGTCGCCCGGCCGGAACCCCAGCTTGAGAATGCGGGTATAGCCGCCGGGGCGGGCGGCGAACCGTGGTCCGATCTCGTCGAACAGGCGCTTGAGGATGACCCGATCCTTGACGCGTCGTTCGACCCGTCTGAGGGCGTGGAGATCGCCGCGGCGCGCGAGGGTGATCAGCTTCTCGGCGAAGGGCCTCAGCTCCTTGGCCTTGGCCGTGGTAGTGACGATCGCCTCGTACTTGAACAGGCTGGTTACCATGTTGTTCATCATGGCCCGCTTGTGACTGGCCGTTCGCGACAGCTGACGCCCCTTGACTCGATGGCGCATCTAGACCGTCTCCTTGGAGCCGCCGAGGGTGCCCTGGGCCGGGATGGGGTCGGACAGCAGTGGCGGTTCGGGGCTGATGGCGCCGGGATCGAACGACATGCCAAAGCTGAGCCCTTCCCGCTCGAGCAATTCGCCGATCTCGGCCAGCGCTTTCTCGCCGACGTTCTTGACCTTCAGGAGGTCTTCTTCGGCCAACTCGACCAGGTCCCTGAGTGTCCGGATGCTGGAGTTCTTGAGCGAATTGAGTGCCCGCACCGAGAGCCCCAGGTCGTCGATGGGCCGCTCGAGACGTTCCCGGAGGTCGTCGCGGGCCATGGAAGTGTCTTCTTCGACCGGATCTGGCGCGACCGGGACCTGCCCGAAGTCGCGGAAGTACTGGAAATGCTCCTGGGCCAGAGCCGCCGCGTAGGCGATGGCGTCCTCGGGAGTGATGGTCCCGTCGGTTTCCACCTGGACGGTGAGCCGGTCGTAGTCCGTGCGCTGGCCGACGCGGGTTTCCGCCACCGAGAAGTTGGCTCGGAGGACGGGGTTGTAAATGGCGTCGATCCTGACGAGATCGACGGGCATACCGCTGTCGCTGTGGTGCAACTGGGCCTCGACGTATCCACGTCCCTTGTTGACGAACAACTCCGCCGAAACCTCGCGGTCTTCCTGAAGCGTGAACAGAAGGTGATCGGGGTTCTCGATCACAACCGACCCATGTTCCTGGATATCCCGGGCATAGACCGCACCCGCGCCGTCGACCGAGATGTGCAACACGGCCTCGTCGACGTCTTCGACCATTACCAGGGTCAGCGCCTTGAGCCGCTGAATGATCTGATGCACGTCCTCGAGGACACCCTGAACCGTTTGGTGTTCGTGCACCACGCCGTCCATGCGGAATCCCCATACCGCGCTGCCGCGGAGGGAAGACAGGAGGAGCCGCCGGAGAGCGTTCCCCAAGGTGTATCCGAAGCCCCGTTCCAGGGGCTGGAGTCGGAATTCGGCTGCGTTGGGATTGTCGTCCCGCTTGGTCATTTCGACCAGGTGCGGCCGGACCAAGCCAGTAAGATCGATGCTCATAGTGCGTCCGCTACTTCGAGTAGAGCTCAACGATGAGCTGTTCCTGGGCGGCGATCGGGATTTCATCCCGGGAGGGCCGCTCGAGATATTTGCCGGTGGCCTTGTCGGTATCGACGGATAGCCAGTTCACCGGCGCACCGCGGGAGGCGAACTCCTGAGATACCTTGACCATGAGCGAGTCCCGGCTCTTGCTGCACACTTTGACTTCATCGCCAGGCGAGACCCGGTACGATGGGATGTCGACCCGGCGTCCGTTGACTTCCACGTGGCCGTGCCCGACCAGTTGGCGCGCGGCTTTGCGGCTGACAGCGAAACCCATACGGTAGACGATGTTGTCGAGCCGGGATTCGAGGGCCACCAAGAGGTTGGTGCCCTTCACGCCGGCTTCGTGGGTGACCTTGTGGTACAGATTGCGGAACTGCTTCTCGGATAGCCCGTAAATGCGCTTGACCTTCTGCTTTTCCCGCAACTGCTTGGAGTACTCCGACGCCTTGCGCGGACGACGGCCACCCTCACCGTGCTGTCCGGGGGCGTAGGGACGTCGTTCGATGGCACATTTTTCCGTCAGGCAGCGGCTGCCCTTGAGGAACAATTTGGTGCCTTCACGCCGGCACAAACGACAACTGGGACCAGTATAGCGTGCCATGGCTCAGACCCGCCGTTTCTTTGGTGGGCGGCAGCCGTTGTGGGGAATGGGGGTAACGTCCCTGATGGACATGACCTTGAGCCCCGCCGAGGCGAGCGCCTGGATGGCTGACTCGCGCCCGCTTCCGGGACCCTGAACCCGGACATGTACCCGCTTGAGCCCCATGTGGAGGACCTCGCGGGCGCACTGCTCGGCGGCAACCGTGGCGGCGTACGGGGTGGACTTTTTCGAGCCCTTGAACCCGGCCTTGCCGGCCGACCCCCACGCCAGGGTATTCCCCTGCAAGTCGGTGATGGTGATGAGCACGTTGTTGAACGTCGCTGAAATGTGGGCCATGCCCTCCACCTCGACGACCTTCTTGCTGCGTCTGCCTGCACGTGGTGATGTAGCCATAGACGATTACTTCTTGGTCGCTTTCTTCTTTCCGGCGATCGCCCGGCGTCGGCCGCGCTTCGTCCGGGCATTGGTGTGGGTGCGTTGGCCCCGGACCGGGAGGTTGCGGCGGTGCCGGATACCGCGGTAGGCCCCTATGTCCATCAATCGCTTGATGTTCATCGCGACTTCGGTGCGCAAAGCGCCCTCGACCTTGACCGCACTGTCGATGTACTGCCGCAACCGCGCCACCTCGGCGTCCGATAGATCTCGAACCCGAGTGGCCGGCTCGACGCCGGTTTCCGATAGAATGACGTCACTGGTGGGGCGCCCGATCCCGTAGATATACGTGAGGGCGATTTCGACCCGCTTTTCACGCGGAAGGTCGACACCTGCAATTCGTGCCATAGACTAGCCCTGCCGCTGCTTGTGCTTGGGGTTACGCTTGCAGATGATCCGGACCACCCCACGGCGACGGACCACCCTGCAATGTTCGCAAATCGGCTTGACACTCGATCGGACCTTCACGACGCGCCCCCAAAAGTTCCGGTTCTTGACGAGCTTTCAAATATAGAACGAGCCGCTAACACACGCAAGGGAAGCTACATCCGTCAATTACGGGTGATGCGCAGTTCCGCCAGGACCCAGCGGTCGCCTTCCTCCCGGTACCCCAACAGGATGGTCTCGGTCCTGATTTCCTCCGTCCCAGCCACCCGGTAGCGCCGCCGCAACTCCACATACCCCCGGCCGGCCGCCACCACCCGCGCCGTCCGCACGGTAGTTTCAACCTCCACGGCCCCGCTCAGATATTCCGTAAGTAGCGCTGCTCCTTGTTTCCGGCTCAACGCGGCTGAAGGATCGGCCCCGGGGAGTTGCACCCGGATTCCCCTTGTGGCCTGCTCCATCATCACCGCGGTCGCCTGTCGCTGCCAAGCGTCCCGGGCGACCTCGCCGGCCTCGGCGAGCGCCTCCGACTGGCCCAGGAGGGGCCCTGCCACGACCGTCAGCGCGATACTCGCCATCATCAGTGCCCGCATCGAGCTTCCTCCATAATGGTGCGGAACGCGGCTCTTGGCTCAGAAGCCAGAACGACGGGGCGCCCCACCACCAAGTGGCTCGCCCCAGCCGCAGCCGCAGCCGCGGGGGTGGCAACCCTGGCCTGGTCCCCGGCCTCGTCGCCCTCCCGCCTGATCCCGGGCGTCACGATCGGGCAACCCTCTCCCAGGACCGCCCTGACGGATTCGATCTCGCGCGGGGAGCAGACCACCCCGTCCAGACCCGCCTCCCGTCCCAGCACGGCCAATCGGGTGACTTCGCCGCCGAGCGGTTGGTCTACCCGACCGAGCGTCAGAGCCCACTCAGCCGGTGTGTGGCTGGTGAGGACGGTGACCCCCACCAACGACACCGGCCCTGCCGCCTGGGCGGCGGCGGTCATCATCGCCGGGCCGCCCAGGGTGTGTACGGTGGCCATGGCGACGCCCAGGTCCGCGGCGGCGGCGACGGCTCCGGCCACCGTGTTGGGAATATCGTGCCACTTGAGATCGAGAAAGACCTGCAGATCACGCTCCACCAGTTCCCCCACCAACCCCATGCCCGTTCGGGTCAGCAACACCGGGCCCAGCTTGACCCAGCGGACCTCGGGAATGGCATCGACCAGATGGAGGGCGTCCTCTCTGGAGGGCACATCGAGCGCCAAAATGACCTCAGACACCACGGAGCTCCAGATCCCGCACCAGCCGTTCGGGGAGGCGGGGATCGGCCAGGCCGGCAGTTCCGACTTGCACCAGGGTGGCGCCGACTCGGAGGTATTGCCTGACGTCGTCTGCCGACCGGATCCCACCGACGCCGATGACCGGGAGGCCCTCGGTGCTCTCGAGCACCACGGCCGTGGCCTGGAGTCCTACCGGAAGGAGTCCCGGGCCGCTCACCCCTCCCCGGCCGGCACCAAGCCTGGTCTGGCCTGAGCGATCCAGCAGGCGCCCGGGCATGGTGTTGACGACGGAAACCGCGTCGGCGCCTGCTGCGGCCGCCGCCCGGGCGAGGGTACCGATGTTGGGTGAGGCGGGCGACAGTTTGGCGATGAGCGGAACGGTGGTGTGTGCCCGACAGGTCTTGACGACGGCCTCGATCGAGGCCGGGTCGGCACCGAATTCGATACCGCCGGCCGCTGAGTTGGGACAGGACAGATTCAGCTCCAGTGCCGCCACGCCGGACACATCACCCAGCTGATCGATTACGGCGGCATACTCATCGAGCTGGAAGCCGATGATGCTCACCAGAACCTGGGCCGGGGGAGCCAGCCGCAGAAGCCGTGGGAGGTGGTCTGCCGCGACCCGGGCGACCCCCGGATTGGCCAACCCCACCGAATTGAGCATCCCCCCACGGAATTCAGCGACCCGGGGGGACCGGTTGCCGGCGCGGGGATGGAGGGAAATCGACTTGGTGACCAGGCCCCCGAGACGGGTCACGTCGGTGACGCCGGCGACTTCGTTACCAAAGCCCGCGGTCCCCGCGGCCAGGAGCACGGGGTTCTGGAAATTCCGGCCGAAGATTGTTCGACTGAGCCTTGAGGGCACCTTATTCCGGAAGCTCGTCTTCGAGGTTGAGTTCATCGACGTCCGCGCGTACCCGGCGTTGCCGACCCCGTCCGCGGCGTTCAGGCTGGACCTGACGGACAACCCTGGAGAAGGCATAAGCCCGGAGGGAATCCTCCAAAACCAGAAGACTGCCGGTGTCGCCACCCGCCAGGTAACTCAGGTATGGGCTGTCGGGATAGGCGTACAACAGGTACTGCCGGTAGACGAGGGCGTTCTCCTCGTCGAGCGTGGCCATTGCCAACACAGCTTTCGGTGCGTAGGGCGACTGCGGCCAGTCTTGGGTCAGGCGCCAAAAGAACGAGTGAGCCAGCTGGGGGGCACCGAGGGAATCCCGGGCGGCCTCCGCCAGGAGGAACTGTTCGATGTCCCCATTGGGGCTTCCCTTGGTGAGGGTATCGGCTGTGGACTGCACCCGCCGAATGGTTTCCACCAGGCGCCGGGCCCGCAGCGCATCGGCACCACCGCTGCGCGTCGCCGGCTCGAGCACGGACAGCGCCACCACCAATTCCTCGCTCGTCTTCACCCAGCTCAACTCTATCACTGCCCACTCTATCCGAGCCGCTCCCCCATTTCGACGGGCGGCGCTGTCCTGGGCCGCGAGCTTGAAGCGCTCGATGGCTCGAGCAGGGTCGACGGCTACCCAACGCCGGCCGTCATTCAGGTAGTACTTGGCCCTCGTCTCCGGGAGGATACTGTCCTGAGCGGCCAGCTGGTTGGTCAGTTCCGTGGCGGAGGGCAGGTCATACCGGCCGACGGCCGCCAGAACCGAGTCCCACACGACGAAGGTGTCGCGGCGGGCGATGAGGGAGTCGGCCAGATCGAGGGCCGCCCCGATGCGGCCGGACCCTGCGAGAGCGACGGCCCGCTCGCCGTCCAACTGACGGTCATCGAGATCTGAGAGGACATCGAGGGCTTCCTGTGACCTCCCCAACCGGTTGAGCGCCGACCCATAGAGCACTTTGGCCGCTACGCTCCTCTCCGGATTGGTGCCGGCAGACACGGCCTCGACGTAACGAATCACCGCTTCGGGTTGGCCCAACTCGGCGTAGCAGCCACCCAGGAGGAGGTTGGCCTGCTCCACGAGATCGGAGTCGGTGCTGCTGAACAGGACGTGTTCGAGGTGGGGGACGGCTTCGGCGCATGCCCCACGGACGATGAGCGCCTTGCTCTTGATCATGAGGGCGTCATCGACCCACCCGCTGGTCGGGTGCTGCGAGATGACCGAGTCGGCCTTGACTTCCGCTTGGGCCCAATAGCTCTGCGCGTCGAAGGTCCGGCCGTCACGCTCGGCCTTCTCCGCCTTATTGACCAGTCGGTT
>SMVY01000087.1 GCA_004357415.1 Gemmatimonadota bacterium | reverse complement strand
GTGCTTGGCCCGCGCGGTGGAGTATCGGCCTTGGTCACCTACCTGGTTTTGGGTGTCATGGGTCTGCCGGTCTTCGCCGGAGGCTTGGCCGGCGCTGCTTGGCTCATCGGTCCCACGGGTGGGTACCTGCTGGCGTTTCCGGTGGCTGCCGGGGTCTCGGGCTACCTGGCGCGTGAGCGAGGGTGGGTCGGAGCGATGCTTGGCGCACTCGCCGGCATCGTCATCATCCATCTCGGCGGCCTGGCACAGCTTACCGTCATCACCGGCGACTTGGGGAACGCCTTCCGACTGGGAACGGTGCCGTTTCTAGCGGGCGACGTGGTGAAAGTGGTGCTGGCCACGATGGGTGTGACGGCGTTGGGGCCTGCCATCCGTCGGCTGCTTTGACGCCTGCGGACTCCGGGTTGCCATCCGCTCCGTGGAAGGTCTTGGGGTCGGCGATAGGGTGGTCGGTCGTTTTCGGTGTCATCGCTCTGGTAATGGCCACGGGGTTGAGCCTCTTGGCCGCCATTGCGGCCACGGGATCAGCTGCCTGGGCGGCCGAGTGGCTCGCGGTCCTGGGCCCGGGACAGATAGTGGTTCAGGGGATGGCCGCTCTGTGCGGCGGATTGGCGGCCACATACCTCATTGGTATCCGCCGGTTACGCTTGGGGGCCGCCGATCTCAGGTGGCGCCAGGTCCTGCCTCCGTTCAAGGGGTTTTCCGTCGGGCTCATGTTCGGTGTCGTCCCGGCCGTCGCCGTGTTGCTGCTGCCGGTGCTGCTGGGCAGCGGTCGGTGGCTAACGGGCGACGGAGGCCTTGGCGCGTTCGTCGTGTGGGGTGGTGGCATGGGGTTGGTATTGGCGCCGGCCGCACTGGCCGAGGAGGTGCTGTTCCGGGGGGTGCCACTGGTGCTCCTGGCGGCTGTGATGGGGCGGGGGACGGCGGTTCTGCTGGTCGCGGTGGTCTTCGGCTTGGCCCATCTGCTCAATCCCCACGTGACGGGTCTGGGCGTAGCCAATGTGGCCCTTGCCGGGATACTCTTGGGGACGGTGTTTTACGGCCCGGGGGGGATGTGGGCCGCGTTCGGCGCCCACCTCGGGTGGAACAGCACCTTGGCCGTGTTGGGGGCGGCGGTGAGTGGCTTGCCGTTCGACGTCCCGTCTCTCGACTATGAAGCCGGTGGGCCCGAGTGGCTCACCGGTGGGCCATTCGGCCCGGAGGGCGGTGTGCTGGCCACGCTGGCGTTGGGCCTGGCAGTGGTGGTCGCAGCCCGTGGCTGGAGGAGTACCAAAGCATGAATCGTGTGGCGGTGGTGGGGGCCGGCACCATGGGCAACGGGATAGCCCACGTCTTTGCCCAGTACGGCTGGGGAGTCCGGCTGATAGACGTGTCGGCCGAGGCGCTGGAGAGCGGGCTGGCGGCGATCCGAAGGAACCTGGCGCGCCAGGTCAAGAAGGGCACGCTGACCGAGGCGGCGGCGGCCGGGTCCGTGGCCCGGATCGAGACAGCCAGGTCGCTAGACGCGGCGGTGGGGGGGGGGATCGAGCTGGTGGTCGAGGCCGCCAGCGAACGTCCCGATCTCAAGTTCCAGATCTTTCGGGACCTGGCGGCGGCGTGTGGTGAGGATACCATTCTGGCGAGCAACACCAGTTCCATATCCATCACCGCCATCGCCGGACACACCACCTGTCCCGACCGGGTGATCGGCATGCACTTCATGAACCCGGTGCCGATCATGAAGCTGGTGGAGGTCATCCGCGGCCACCACACCAGCGACGCGACGATGGATCGGGTGATGACCATTATCACCGCGCTCGACAAGACTCCGGTAGAGGTCAACGACTACCCCGGGTTCGTGGCGAACCGCGTGTTGCTGCCGATGATCAACGAGGCGGTTTACTGTGTCATGGAAGGTGTCGCTACCCCGGAGGCGGTCGACACCGTCATGAAGTTGGGGCTAGCCCATCCCATGGGCCCGCTGGCGCTGGCGGATCTGATCGGCCTCGACGTGTGCCTGTCGATCCTCACGGTGTTGCACCAGGAATTGGGTGATGACAAATACCGGCCCTGTCCGTTGCTTCGGAGGATGGTGGCGGCCGGGGACCTCGGCCGGAAGACGGGCCGGGGGTTCTATTCGTACGGGTGAACTATGTCTAGTGCCATGAAGCCGTTTCGCACGGATACGACGAAGGAGTCTTCGATGGACCTCATTGCCGAGATGCAGGACTTGAATCACGAGCAGGTGGTCTTCTGCTCGGAGCCGTCCTCTGGCTACGTAGGCATCATCGCGATTCACGACACCACCCTTGGGCCGGCGCTGGGGGGTACCCGGTTCTGGAATTACGCTTCCACCGAAGAAGCCACCATCGATGCCCTGCGGTTGTCGCGCGGAATGACTTACAAGGCGGCCGTCGCCGGGCTCGACCTCGGCGGCGGCAAGTCGGTAATCATCGGGGATAATCGGCGGACCGATCGTGAGGCGCTGTTCCGGGCCCACGGCCGGGCCGTCGAGACGCTCGGGGGACGTTACATCACCGCCGAAGACGTCGGCACCAGTCCCTCCGACATGACCTACGTTCGGTTCGAGACCGAACACGTTACCGGGCTCACCGGTTTGTCGGGTGACCCGTCGCCGGTCACGGCCTACGGGGTATACATGGGCATGAAGGCGGCCGCCAAGAAGCATTGGGGCAGCGATGATCTGTCATCGCGCACCGTGTTGCTGCAGGGGTGCGGCAATGTGGGGCACTGGTTGGCCAAGTACCTTCACGATCTCGAGGGCGCCAAGCTGATCGTGACCGACGTCGACGAAGGCAAAGCCCGCTCGGTAGTGAACGCCACCGGCGCCACCGCGGTGGCGCCCGACGACATTTACTCCCAGGAGGGCGACATCTTCGCTCCGTGCGCCCTCGGCGCAATCCTCAACGACGACACCATCCCCCTGCTCAAGGTTGGGGTGGTGGCCGGCGGGGCCAACAACCAGTTGGCCGAGGAGCGCCACGGCGACGAACTGTATCGGCTAGGCAAGACCTACGCCCCGGACTACGTCATCAACAGCGGCGGGTTGATCAACGTGTACGGCGAGATCCACCGCTGGTCGCCCGACCGTGCCAAGACCAAGGCCGGCGAGATCTACCACACCATGCTCAAGATCTACGAGATCTCCGGCCGCGAGGGCATCCCCTCCTACCAGGCCGCCGGCCGGCTCGCGGTCGAGCGGGTGCAGGCTGTCCGTCGGTTGAAATCGATGTGGCTTCCCCGGGGCTGCCCCTAGGATCGGCTTGACGTCACCCCGCTGGTACCGAGTACATTAGGGCATGGCCGAACGCATCCCCATAGGATCTGACCACGCGGGCGTGGAACTCAAGGCGCGCCTGATCGAGGAGCTCGAGGCGCTGGGGTACCAGCCCGTCGATATGGGCACCGGCGATTCCAAGTCGGTCGACTACCCGGATTTTGCCCATCGGGTGGCGGCGGAGGTGGAGCGGGGCGAGGCTTGGCGCGGTATCTTGTTGTGTGGCACCGGATTGGGCATGTCGTACGCCGCCAACCGTCACCCCGGAGTACGGGCCGCGCTGAGTTGGACGCCCGAGATCGCCAAGCTGGCCCGGCGCCACAACGACGCCAACGTGCTCGTCCTGCCGGCGCGCTTCGTCTCCGAACAGGAGGGCGTCGAGATTCTCCGCACATGGCTCGACACGCCGTTCGATGGCGGACGCCACGTCCGTCGGGTGGAAAAGATCGAATCAGGAACCAGATATGCTGAACCATAATGCCTCGCTGCGCGACGCCGACCCCGTGGTCGCCGCGCTCGTCGATCGCGAGTTGCACCGGCAACAGAACGGCTTGCAACTGATCGCCAGCGAGAATTTTGCCAGCCGGGCGGTCATCGATGCCGTCGGAACGCCGCTGACCAACAAGTACGCGGAGGGCTACCCCGGCAAGCGGTACTACGGTGGTTGTGAGGTGGTGGACGAGGTCGAACGCCTGGCCATCGACCGGGCCATCGAACTGTTCGGTGCCGATCACGCCAACGTGCAGCCACATTCGGGATCGCAGGCCAATTTTGCCGCCTACATGGCGCTGATCCGGCCGGGCGAATTGCTGATGGGATTGTCGCTGCCCCACGGCGGCCATCTGACACACGGCCACAAGGTGAGTCACACGGGGATCGTGTGGCAGGCGGTTCACTACGGGGTCGACACCGCTACCGGTCGCATCGACTACGACGCCGTCCGCGATCAGGCCAAACGCGACCGCCCACGGCTCATCGTGGCCGGCGGCAGCGCCTACCCGCGCATCATCGACTTTGCCGCCTTCAGGTCCATCGCCGACGAGATCGACGCTTTTTTCCTGGTGGACATGGCCCACTTCGCCGGGCTCGTGGCCGGGGGCGCGCACCCGTCGCCCGTTCCCTTCGCGGATGTGGTCACCAGCACCACCCACAAGACGCTGCGCGGTCCGCGCGCGGGTCTGATCCTGTGCCGGGAGGAGTTCGCCCGCAGGATCGACAAGTCGGTGTTTCCCGGACATCAGGGCGGCCCGATGGAACACGCCATCGCCGCCAAGGCGGTGGCGTTCGGCGAGGCGCTGACCAGCGACTTCCAGGACTACGCCCACGCCACGGTCGAGAATGCCCGCACCATGGCCCAGGCGCTTGGCGGATACGGCTTCGACCTGGTGTCCGGGGGCACCGACACCCACCTGATGCTCGTCGACCTCCGGCCCAAGAAGTTGACCGGAAAGGCCGCGGAGAGCATCCTGGAACGAGCCGGGATCATCGTCAACAAGAACACCATCCCCGACGACCCGGAATCGCCATTCGTCACCAGTGGGATCCGCCTGGGAACCCCGGCCATGACCACGCGGGGCTTGGGGCCGCTGGAAATGGAGCACATCGCCGAACTGATCAACCGGGCGCTGACGCGTCCGGACGAGGCCACCCTGGCCGCCGTGCGCGACGACGTCAACGAGTTGACCGAGGCTTTTCCGCTGTACCAACCGATGGTGGAAGCGGTATTCTGATGAACGGACGCAGTTACCCCTCCGGGCCGGCCGGATGAACCAACTGCAGGCGGCCGGCAAGGTGCTCGACCGGATTCGCAACCGGTCGGAGCCGTTCGACGAGCGGGCGTATTTGTTCGTGCTCGCCGCGGTCCAATACCTGCAAACTCGCCTGCCGGTGCGGCGCCACGTGACCGGCGTGGAATTGGCCTGGGCCTGCCGGGACTTGGCGCTGGAGCAGTTCGGCCTGCTGGCGTCCGATGTGCTCGCCTACTGGGGCGTGCGGCAATCCGGTGACTTCGGCCGAATCGTGTTTGCGTTGGTCGACATGGATCTCCTGATTACCCAGCCGGGGGACCGAGAGGAAGACTTCGACGGCGTGTACCAGTTCACGGAGGCCTTCGACGCCACCTATGTGTGGCAGGGCGTGCCGGGTACCTGAGGTGGGACACGCGTTCACAGCGCGGGAGGCGTCATGGAAGGCAAGGATTGGCCGTCATGCATGAAGTGTTCGCAGGGAGTACTGATTCCGTTGTCGGACTACGGGCGGGACGGAGCATCGATCATGTACAAAGCCTGGGTATGCTCCAATCCCGAATGCGGGTTCAACCTGCGAATCGATAACGGGGAGATCTCTCTCGGGCGCGTCATCGGGCAGGGCAACAAGTAGGTCCATGGCGCTCGAGTCGCGCCGCACACCGATGGCGCCTCCGCTGCCGGACCAAGCGGGGCGCTCCTCGGGTATCACCGGTGCGCCGTGCGGTGGCCGGAACCTTCCCATCCGCTGACATGCTTCCAATTCCCATCCTGTCGCCCGAGGAATCCGCCGCGTGGGACGCGCAGGCGGAGACATCCGGCATCGTCATGGCCACCCTCATGGAATCCGCCGGGCGCGCCACCGCCTGTGTCCTCGGTCAGCGGTATCCCGGTCGCCTAGCGGGCGGCGTCATCATTGGCGCCGGTCCCGGAAACAACGGTGGAGACGGCTGGGTGGTGGCCCGCGCCCTCCACCGGTTGGACGTTCCGGTATGGGTCGCCCCGCTGCCGGGCACCCCGTCGGATCTCAACAGTCATGTCAGCGGCCTGGCTCGAGCGGAGGGGGTCCGGTCGCTCGAGCCGGATGGTCCCTGGCCCGGGGCGGAACTGGTGGTTGACGCCATCCTGGGAACCGGGGCCAAGGGCGCTCCCCGGCCGCCGGCCCAGGCGTTGCTCGACCGGATGCACGATCTGGCGGTGCCGGTGGTCGCCATCGACGGCCCGACGGGCGTCGATCTCGGGACCGGGACGGTGTACGGTCAGGCGCGGGCCGATCTGTCGATCACCTTCGGGGGCCTTCGGCGGGGACACGCGCTGGCCCGGGATCAGGTCGGCGACGTCGTGGTGGTGGATATCGGCCACCCACCGTGCCAGCCGGACTGGCCCCTGGTGGTCACCGACCGCATGGCGGCGCAATGGCTCCCTCAGTTTCCCGCGGATGCCCACAAAGGAACTCGCGGTCGGGTGGTGATCGTCGGAGGTGATGACGGGATGTCCGGCGCCCTGCGTCTGGCCGGACGCGCCGCCTTCGCCGCCGGTGCCGGCCTGGTCCACGCGGTCGCTCCCCGGCGGACCATAGACGCGCTGATCGAGGCGGAGCCGGATCTGCAGACCGTGGTTCAGGATTTCGACGACGGCCTCGGTAGCCGGGTGGCCCAGTTGATCGAGCGGGCCGACGCGGTCATAGTGGGCCCAGGGCTCGGTCGTACGCCGGCGCGTTACCGATTGGTCCTGTCGGTCATCAGCGCGGCCGCGGTTTCGGTCATCGACGCCGACGGCTTGATCGCCCTGGCAGACCATCTCGACGATCTGCGCGCCATCGCCAAGACGCGTCCCTTGGTGCTGACACCGCATCCCGGGGAGTTCCGGGCGTTGTTCCCCGGACATGCCGGACACATGGAAGTCGATCCGTGGCAGGCGGCGGCCGATGCGGCCGAAGACGTCGGGGCGACGGTCATCCTCAAGGGCGTGCCGTCGGTGGTGGCCGCGCCCGAAGCGACAACCCAGACGATCGTCGCCGGCAACCCGGGACTTGCCACCGGCGGTAGTGGGGACGTGCTGAGTGGTTTGGTTGGGGCCTTCGCCGCGCAGGGCCTTGCTCCTGCTGTCGCGACCGCATTGGGCGGGCACGTCCTGGGCCGGGCCGCCGACCTGGCTGCCCGGCGGCGCAGTGCCCGGGGCCTGCGGCCGATGGATGTGGTCGCGGCGCTTCCCGACCTGTGGCTCGCATGGCGGCCTGGCTGGGCGGTCGCTGCCGCCAGGCCTCCGGTGTTGTTCGATCTTCCCCGCCCGCTGGAAGTATGAGCGTGCCACGGTTGGCGGCAGTCCGCCTCTTCTTTGGGGTGATGTTGCTGGCAGGTCCGCCGCTGCAGGGACAGTCCTCCCTCACCCGGTGGTCGCAGGAAGACCGGACCGTCATTGGGGACTTCAGCCACATCACCTCGATTGCCGCCGGTCAGATGCAGGTGTTCGTCACCTCGCCGAACGCCGTGGTGTTGTGGAACCCGGGGTTTCGCGAGTGGGAGGGACCCTATCAACCTCCGACGGCCGGCTACCTCGGGTTCGTGTTTCAGTCCTTGGTCGATCCCATCGACCAGTCGTTGTGGATGGCAACCGTCAACGGGTGGATTCTATTCCAGCCCGCCATCCAGCTGTGGGATCGCGGAACGGTACCAGGCCGGGTCCTGACTATCGCCCTCGATCGGGCCGATCCGCTGGCCGGCCTGTTCCTCAGGACCACCTCGGGCTGGTTCCAGGTGCAGCGGGGGAGTTCCATCGCCAGCCCCTCCGCGCCCCCGACCGCCCCCCAGGTGCCGACCACGCCGCAGCAGCTCATCCGGCTCAATCCGGCCCTCGATGCCAACCGCGCGGCCATCCTGCAAACCCCGGGCATGGGCACGGCGCAATACAGTGCCGCGGCCGAGGCGTTCGACAAGCAGGGATGGTATATCGGGACCCTGGGGGCGGGTCTGTTGTTCCTCCCGGTGGGCGCGGCCATCCCGGTACCCATGACCTTCGGACTCATGGGCCCGGTTGCCCGGGCGCTCTACCGGGCGCCGCGCGGTGTCTGGGTGGCAACCAACCAGACCGGCTCGGCCCCGGCGGCGCTCACCTATGTGCGTGATGATCTCCGGTCGTTCTCCAGCCTAACCGGGTCGCTCGCCTTCGGGCTCCGCTTTCACCGGGCGGCTCAACTGACCGGTCTCGGACGCGACCTGTGGCTGGCCAGCGACATCGGGATAGTGCGGGTGCCAACCGATGGCGCGTCGATCGAGGTGTTCGACTACACCCGCGGCCTGCCGGATGACCGGGTCTTGTCGGTCGCGGCGTACCGCGGCGCCGTGGTGGTGGGCACCTTTCGCGGCGTGGCCCTGATCGACGATTCCCTCAAGGTCCGTCCAGTCGGGGCGGGCTTTACCGGGCGGGCATGGGCCGTCACCAGTTCGGCCGACACCGTGTGGTTCGGCACGGACTTGGGGTTGCGCTATGCCCTCCCCGGAATCACCGGGCTGTTTCAGCCGCGCCAGCTGAGCGAGTCGCCCAGCTTCCAGGTGGCGGTGCTGGACATCGCCTGGAAAGCGGACACACTGGTCGGCATGACTAACGACCAACTCCTGTGGCGCGACCCGGCCACATCCGAGTGGACTCTGGGGCCCAATCTCTCTGGTGTGCTGGGTCGGCTGCGCCGCATTGCTCTCTTTGATGACGGTTTCTGGGTGGCGGGGGAGCGGGGTATTGCCTTCGCTACGGTCGCGAGTCCGCCGCGGGCCGTGTTGCGGGTGGGAGAGGACCTCCCGGGAATTCCGCTCGACCTGACGGTGCAGGGTGATTTCCTTTGGGTCGGCACCGACGCCGGCCTGGTCCGATGGCGCTTGGACGCCATCCGGCCATGACCGCCGACGCCTCCGACATCGGCCTGGGCCCGGGGGAGGAGTTCGATCTCATCCGCAGGGTGGCGGCCCGGTTGGGGCCGAGTGCCCGTGGGCTGGGTGACGATTGCGCCACCGTTCCGTGGCCCGGCGGTGTGCTGGTGTTGAGCAGCGACATGAGTATCGAAGGGGTCCATTTCCAGCGAGAGTGGTTGCAGCCGGTCGAAATTGGCTGGCGGGCGGCCGCGGCGGCCATGAGTGACTTGGCGGCGGCCGGGGCTCAGCCCATCGGAGTACTGGCTTCACTGGGCGTGCCCCGAAACGAGGGCGGGCTGACCGAGGACATCATGGCGGGCGTGGGCGAGGCATGTGCCGCGGTCGGTGCCGTGGTACTGGGAGGCGACCTGTCGCGGGCCGATGCCATTACCATCGACGTGTGTGCCGTGGGTTCGGCCGACGACCCGGTCGGGCGAGGCGGCGCCCGGCCCGGCGATTCGCTGTGGCTGACCGGACAGCTGGGTGGCGCCCGCGCCGCGCTCACCATGTGGCAACGCCATCGGGAGCCTGAGGCTGGTGCCCGCTCGGCATTTGCCCGGCCGGAACCGCGCGTTGGCGCCGGCCGGTGGTTGGCCGCGCACGGGGCCCGGGCCATGATCGACGTGAGCGACGGGCTGGCGGGCGATGTGGGGCACATCGCCGCCCGCTCGGGAGTGCGGGCCATCGTGTCACTGGACCTACTCCCTCTGGGGCCCGGGGTCGACGAGGCTGCCGCGCTGGTGGGCCAGCACCCCGCCGTGTTTGCTGCCGCGGGCGGCGAAGACTACCAGTTGCTCGTGGCCATGCCCGGAGACTTTCCCGCAGCGGCGGCGAATACTTTCCGGGCGGAACATGAGCTCGCCTTGACGGAAATCGGGCGGATCGAACAGGGGGCAGGGGTGGAGTTGCTTCTCGACGGCGTTCCCCAGCGGGTCGCTGGGTACGATCACTTCGGCTGATGCGTACCGTCTGGTATCTACTCAGCCTGGCAGGCATCACCCTGTGGATCGGCACCCGGTCTATCGTGGCCTCGTGGATGGGGCTCCGGTGGAAGCGCGGCGGATACTACGACCGCGGATCTCGGGCCTGGGGAGTGACCCTGCTCAAGGCCAACGGGATCGCGCTGACCACGACGGGCCTCGACCGGCTCGACCCCGAAAGATCCTACGTATTCGCGTCCAATCATACGTCGCTGGTGGACATCTGGGCCTTGATGGCGGCGCTGCCCCACAGCCTCCGATTCGTTGCCAAGCAGGAGATGCTCAAGCTCCCCGTACTCGGTCCGGCCATGCGAGCAGCGGGGCACATCTTCATCGATCGCAAGCGGCTCAAGTCGGCGTTCGGGGCCTATGACGAGGCGGCTGCCGCCATTCGAAGCGGTATATCGGCAGCCGTGTTTCCCGAAGGTACCCGGAGCCCAGACGGAACGCTGCTGCCGTTCAAGCGAGCCCCGTTCGTCCTGGCCATCGCCGCCGGGGTGCCTGTGGTCCCGGTGTACATTCCCGATGCCTGGAAGATCCTCACGCCCGGCAGCGTTCGGATGCGGTCCGGCGCGGTGGAGGTCCGCTTCGGCGACCCGATTCCCACCGAAGGGCTCACGGCCGACGATCGAGGAACGTTGGCCGAGCGGACGCGAATGGCAGTGGAGGAGTTGCGAAACCCCGTTGACGGTCCGACGGGGGCTCGGTAGCTTGCCCACGCCTGCTACCATTCCTCGAAACGAATTGGCGAGCGTACCTCGATGAGTACATTGATTTCCATTCACGGGCGTGAAATTCTCGACAGCCGGGGCAATCCAACGGTGGAAGCCGAGGTGGTCCTGGCGAGTGGCGTCCAGGGCCGGGCGGCGGTGCCCAGCGGCGCGTCCACCGGGGAGAAAGAAGCGGTCGAACTGCGCGACGGCGACCCCAAGCGCTACCACGGCAAGGGTGTCCTGGATGCCGTGCGCAACATCAACGAGGTGCTGGCGCCGCGGCTCGAGGGGATGGACGCCGAGGATCAGATCGGCATCGACGCCGCCATGGTGGAAATCGACGGCACCGACAACAAGGCCGAGCTGGGCGCCAACGCCATTCTGGCCGTGTCGCTGGCGGTAGCCCGGGCGGCCGCGGCCCAGGCGGGCCTGCCGCTGTACCGCTACCTCGGTGGTCCGCTGGCTCACGTGCTGCCGGTGCCGATGATGAACATCCTCAACGGCGGCGCCCACGCATCCAACAATGTCGACGCCCAGGAGTTCATGATCATCCCGGTGGGAGCGGACACGTTTCCCGAAGGGCTGCGTATGGGCGTCGAGGTGTTCCACACTCTCAAAGACGTGCTGAGCGGCATGAACCTTTCGACGGCCGTGGGCGACGAGGGCGGTTTCGCTCCCATGCTGCCGTCCAATGAGGCTGCACTCGACGTGGTGGTGCAAGCCATCGAGAAGGCCGGTTACCAGCCGGGGAGTGACGTGGCCATCGCCGTCGACGTGGCCGCGTCCGAGCTGTACCAGGATGGCGAATATGTGTTCAAGAAGGGCGATGGATCGCGGCGGGACGCCGCGGCCATGGTCGACCTGTACCAGGAGTGGGTCGATCGCTACCCCATCGTGTCGATCGAGGACGGACTGGCCGAGGACGACTGGGACGGGTGGGTGCTCCTCACCGAGCGGTTGCAGGAGAAGATACAGTTGGTCGGTGACGACATTTTCTGCACCAACGTCGATCTGCTGGCGCGCGGGATCGAGGAGGGTGTGGCCAACGCCATCCTGATCAAGGTCAACCAGATCGGAACCCTCACCGAAACGTTGCAATGCATCGAACTGGCCAAGACGAGTTCCTATGGGGTGGTCATTTCGCACCGCTCGGGTGAGACCGAAGACACCTTCATAGCCGATCTGGCGGTGGCCACCGGGGCCGGCCAGATCAAGACCGGAAGCGCCAGCCGCACCGACCGCGTCGCCAAGTACAACCAACTGCTGCGGTTGTCCGAGGAATTGGAAGACGTGGGGTATTACCCCGGCCGGGATCTCTACGGGCTGTGACCCGGCAACGGCTCGTCTGGTTGGTGCTGCTGCTGGCGGCCGTCTTCGCGGTGCAGGGAGGCGAGCATAGTACCTGGTCGTGGTACCGGTTGCGCAAGGCGGAACGGAGCGAGCGGGTCCGTATCGCCCAACTGGAACGCATCGTCGATTCGCTGACCCGGATGGCCCAGGCCATCGAGCACGACTCGGCCACCCAGGAGCGGCTGGCGCGGGAGTCGTACGGCATGATCCGCAACGGGGAGTTTCTCTACCGCCAGGTGCCGTGAATCGGGTTGACCGGGCGCTCGTGGGCGGCTAGGATTCCCGCCTTCAGATTTCACACTTCCGACATCAGCCTTCAAACTTCTGATGTCATCCAGGGCAGGGTAGCTCAGCCGGTTAGAGCGCAGCACTCATAATGCTGAGGTCGGGGGTTCGAGTCCCCCTCCTGCTATGGCAGCAACGCGGCGAGGGCAGCGGGGCGGCGGGGCAGTGGACGTAGTAGAGATTCTAGCTCAGGTAGCATCTCGCGGAGCTCCCTTTTCCATTACCGCCCTTTACCGCCCCTACCGCCTTACCGCCCTTCATCATCTCGACTTGCCCTCAACCGCTCCAGCGAGACACATTGTGCTTACCACCCCCGCCTCGCTCAGCAAGGAGAGCAGCATGCTCCGTCTCCAGTGCCAAAGTTCCATGGCCTACTTCAACGTGCAGTGCGCCCAGTGCCTGAATTTCGTGCGGCTGCAATACCTGGGATTCGAGCAGGGCGTCCCCACCGTCACGGCCACATGCGATACCTGCCGGGTGACGGAACGACTCAAGCTGGGTAACCGGTGGAGCGGGTTACCGGTGGACGCGACCCAGGTCGAACCGGGCCTCCGCCACGAACGTGACTGGGTTGGTCGAGGCGAGGACCGGCGGCGCGGTGTCGAGCGCCGCCGGTCCGCCTAGCCGGATCCTCTCCCTACGAATCCGACCCTTGGTGCTCAGTGTGCATCGGCGTGTTATCGGTAGCGCGGATGCTGTCGGATCCCTGGTGCTCGTCTGCCAGTGGCGCCATCCCTACCGCTTCCAAGTCGGCCGTGTCCGACGGGCCGGTCGCGGAGCTGCAGGCCGACGCGGCGAAGATGACCATGGCAGATGCGAGGGCGATGCGAAAGTGACGTACGGACATGCTGACCTCCCGATGTGAGCGGATGAGCTAAGTACCAACTCAAACATCGGGTGTCGCATCTGGGCTTGTTAGGCCGATTTTGCGTCACGGAGGGTCGCAAATGCGCCATTCTGGAGAAAATGGCAGGGGACCCCCCTTGCCGGTGGACATCAACGACCCCAGTCCCGAATCCCGCTGGAGTAGTTACCGTACGGGGAGGATGTGGTGGGCGGCCGGGACGTGGTGGTGATTGACAGCGGGCCGCGGCCCATTATCCATTCTGGCGCTGTTGGCCACTGGACGGTATTGGCTCCCCTCTGGCCTCATCAAACACTCTCGAGGATTGTCGATGCGACGATTGGCGGTGCACCTGTGTCTTGTGGCAGCGGCATGCACTCCGAACTACTCCGGGATGAAGGCCCCTCCCATGCCCGATGGCATGGTGCAGGTGGCCGCCCCGGAACCGGTGGTTTGGCATACCACGGTGCAGGTACTAGCCAAGAACGATCTGCCGATCGAAGACCTGCGCCGCCAATTCGGCTGGATCGAAACCCAGGTCAGACCGGTGGATCAGGCGGCTGCCTCAGCCTGGGCCGACTGCAACGACCCGCTGCAGAACGCCATCATCGGCCCCGACCGGGTGGCCGTGCTGGTGCGGGTGAAGAGCGACGGCTCCGACAACTCCAAGATCCACGTCGAGGCCGAATGGTCTTACAGCCTCGACAGCGAAGTCACCTGCCAGTCCAAAGGCATCTGGGAGCAGACGCTCCTGGCCAAGATCAGGGACGCGGTGGCCCAAAAGGTGGACTAGTCTGACGAGCTGTGACGCACGCAACTCATTGTCAACAACTGTGTTGACTTTGTTCAGGTGAAGTAATGTCGAGCCTCGGCGCTGCTACAGGCCGAGGACTGCCGGGCCCTGCTCGAACACGATGTCCACAGGAATGCCTGCCTCGCCCAGCCGGTCGAGGTCACCCCGCAGTTCCTCGCCTACCGTGCCCATTTCGTCCATGAAGGCCACCACTCCCTGGTAGTCGCCGTCGCCCTGGAACGTCAGGATGCGCTGGGATAGAGCGTCGACCGCTTCCTCCATCTTGCCGAAATCGACCCGGTAGGTCCCGCTGGCATCGTCGCGGCTGAAGGCGTCCATGTCGCGGAAGAAATTGAAGCGGACCACATTGGCCCGGCCGTGGGCGCTGGCGGCCCCGAAGCGGACGGACCGGAAAATAGAGGCCAGGAAGGTCACGTAGTTGTCGCGCAGGTCCCGCTCGCCCATCTCCCCCTGCTGGTGGAGGGCGGTGATCATATACAGGCCCAGGACGTCCGCCTTGCCTTCTTCCAGGGCCGAGGCCTGCTCCAGCAACGCTTCCCGCACGGTTCCCCGGTCGGTGATGGTGTGCTTGATGCCTAGTCCATGGGCCACCTCGTGGTACATGGTGTTCTCGAAGAACGCGTCGAAGGTGATGTGCCGGCGCTGGTCTCCGGCGATGAGCACGCCGGCGATGGGCAGAAGGATCCGGTCGAACTTGGCCTGGATGGTGTTCTTCAGTTGCAGCCGCCGCGTCCCCTTCTGCAACTGTACCGCTTCGTCGTTGGGGAGGTTGATGGCGATGGTCTTGGATCCCGCGTTGGCCTGTCCGGCGTAGTAGATCGCGTCATAGGCGCCGAGGTCCGCGTCGGTTCCCGGCCGTTCGGTCTTGTAGGCCGCATCGACGGGCAAGCCATCCTGCAGTGAAGGAAGGAACTCAGCCACCCGGGTCAATCGTTTGCTCCACTCCAGGTCCTTGAGCAGCACGTACGCCTCGTGGGCCGCCTTGGCGCCGAACAACTCGTCCTCGTAGGTCTCGATGGGGCCGATCACCAACTCGACCGCGTTGTCCTTCATGTCCATCCACGCCAAGTCGCTCGCCTGGTACTCATCCGACAACAACGCCTCGGCACGGAGCACCAGATACTGGCTGAAGCTCTGGCTCTCGGCCAACATGGCCGCTTGCTGGAGCTTGGCCGCGGCCCAGCGAGTGGGCTCGGCGTACGCCTCGTGGAACGGGATGGTGTACAACTCGCCCGACTCGTCACGCCGGACCAAAGTGTACAGGCTGAGGAGGGCCGCGCCGTTGTCGGGTGCCGCCCGGGCGGCGGCATTCAGTTCGTCCCGCGTCATGTCGCTGGGATAGAAATTGGCGCCCGCCGGTTTGGCTCCCACGCCATCGAGGAACGGCGCGTTGCCGGCCAGCCGGTCCCAGGGGCCGTAGTTGATCCCGGCGTATTGCCGGGTGGCCCCGTCGAGGGACGACAGCAGGCTGTCACGGTTGCCATAGGCCTGCTGCCAGTAGATGTCATCCATCGCCGTCGCCGCTTCGATGAGCAGTCCCAGCATGGCGCGTTGGTTGTCGCTCAGTGAGCTCACGTCCGCCGTCAACCGCACCGTGGCGTATTGGTCGAGAGGAACAGCCGTGGGAGCGTCGGGCGATTGGCAAGCCGCGAAGGAGGTGGCCAGGATGATGGCCAGCGTAGACCAGGTGCGCATGGAACGGGCTCCGTAGGGAGGTTGATCGATCGGGCCAGCAAAGGTATCCGGCCTCGAGGCGCAGCGCGACCCTGGCCCCCGCCACCCGGGTTTCCCATATTCCATACCATGTACCGCACCTGTCTCTTCTGCGGCTCTTCCTTGGGCAAGAACCACTCTCTGGAACATCAGCCGGTGGGCCGCCGCCTGGCGTTCGACCGCCACCTGGGGCGGCTGTGGGCCGTGTGCCGTCGCTGTGATCAATGGAATCTGGCCCCGCTGGACCAACGGTGGGAGGCGGTGGAGGAGTGCGAGCAGCGTTTTCGCGAAACCACGTTGCGGATAGCGACGAGCAACATCGGGTTGGCCCGGCTGGCGGACGGAACGGAACTGATTCGCATCGGCCAGCCGCTCACGCCGGAATTTGCTGCCTGGCGCTACGGCGATCAATTCGGCCGTCGACGTCGTCGGACCTTGTGGCTGGCCACGGCCGGTATCGGCGCCGCTGCGGGCGTGTTGCTCGGTGGGGTGGCCGCAGTGGCCGCGGCCGGCGCCGGCATGGCCGGCTGGCGCCTCGGCGGCGCGGTCACCAGGATGCGCTACGGTAACCGCGGCCGAAGTCTCGCCGTCGGCCACGCCGACGTGGTCACAGTGGGACGCCAGCACCTGGCCGACGTGCGGGTACTGTGTGGCGGATCCTGGGGCGATTCCTGGGGACTGTACCTGCCGCACAGCGGTGGCACATCGATCCTGACCGGCAGCGACGCCATTCGCTGCGCCGGCGTATTGTTGGCACGGATCAATCGCTTCGGTGCCAGTGCCTCGCAAGTGGATCTGGCGGTGGATATCCTGGAACGGCATCGTGACGCGTCCACCTGTTTCCGTTGGGCCGGGTCGCGGCCCGAGCGCGAGCGCTACCGGTTGGCCCGGTTGCCGATGGCTATCCGTCTGGCTCTGGAGATGGCGGCCCACGAGGAAACCGAACGCCGAATCCTCCGAGGGGAACTCGCAGGGTATCGCCGGCGATGGGTGCGGGCCGAAGAGATTGCCGGAATCGCCGACGGGTTGCTGGCGCCTGCGCTGTAGGGACGAGCCGTGGCAACCGCGGCCGGGAACCTCAGGTGAAACCACCCCTCGCGGTCGTCCGTCCAGGGTGGCTCGCATCTTCTGTCCGGACCCACCAGTGTTTGGGGGAATTGGCCGTGC
>SMVY01000086.1 GCA_004357415.1 Gemmatimonadota bacterium | reverse complement strand
GACTTGGGCCCAAGTCCTGACGCCGATGGCGTATATGGCACCGGTGGTCGAGTCCTGGGCCAGCGCGCGGCGAATGAACGGAAGGATTTCCTGAATGCGGCCGAGCGGGGTGAGCGACCGCTCCATGCCGAGAAGGGCCGTGACGTCGCTGGGATTGTCGTGCAACACCTTGCCGTAAGCCTCGACCGCTTCCGGGTAGCTGCCGCGCCGCTCGAGATCGAACGCCTGAGCCACGCCGGGCCGCTGGGCGGCGGCGCTCGACATCGTTGCGGCCGTGGCCAACACCGACGCGGTGACCATGACGATGAACCGCAGGGGCACGCCCGCCCTACTCGGTGCCGGCATCGGTCAACCGGCGGAAGTATTCGACCACCAACCGGCGCTCCTCAGGTGAAAATCGCTGGAGCTCCTCCCACGACGGCAACCGCAGTCGGTCGGCGCTGCCTGGTAGTTGAGCCCGGAGTGCCGGAGGGAGGGCGGCGTCCTGCGCCTCCGGCGTCCGGCTCTTCCGTTCCTGTTTCTGGTCCTCTTCCTGACCCTGGAGCGTGCGGCCCTGGTCGAGGAGGCGCCGGAACAGACGTTCCTGCCGCCGAACCGTTTCCCGGTCGAGCCTGCCCGCCTCCAGCCGTCGGGCCAATTCCCGGGCTTCCGCCGCTAGCGGCCCGGCCTGCGGCACATCGCCCTGCGCCTGCAACCGCTCCAACTCTTCCGCCAACTCACGTTGGCCGTCGCCGAGGCGGCGCAGCTCGCTCTGGACTCCTGATTGGCCGATCATCGGCAACAGGGAACCGGCTTGTTGGCTGAGTTGGCCCTGCTGCTGCGCCAACTGACTCATGCGCTCCATCGCTTCGGTCAACCCAGAGCCGGAGCCCGACCCCGACACGTCGCCCCGTGAGCGGAGCATGAGGTAGGCCGCCGCATTGAGCGCATCGGCACCCTGACCCGCCCGGTCGGCCGCTTCACGTTCGTTGACGGCCGCGGTGGACAGCGCTTCTCGCGACGCCCGCATGTGCTCCTTGGCGGCCGACAAGGCCGTGGCTATCTGGGGAGAGACCAGCGCATTGCGACCCGCTAGCTGCCGCATCCGCTCCATGAGTTTCTCGACGCCCTCCTCGACGGCTCCCTGTTCGGCGCGTTGCCGCTCGGGAGACACGACGGAGCGAGCCGACTGCTCCACCAAGACCTGTCGCTCCAACAATCGGGCCGTTTCGGCCAGCCCGCGATCCAAAGCCGCCACCACTTCCTGGCGCCATTGCTGCTGCAACTGATCGAGCTGTTGTTGCAGTTGCTCGCCCAGCGGCTGCAACTGCTGTAGGCCTTCCTGACCCTGCTGCCGTGCCCCGCTCATGTCACCCGCTTGCGCCATGTCCGCCGCCTGCTGCATCTGCGCGGCCGCCTGCGCCGCTTGCTGCGCCGCGTCCTGCAGGGCCTGTTGCATCGCCTCGGCCTGAAGCTGCTGCCCTAATTTTTCCAGCGCAGCCGCGAGGCTGTCGGCCCGATCGGCAAGTTGTCGCTCCCAGGCCGCGGCACTGGCAGAGTCGGACTCTGCCATCTGATCGATCCACCGTTCCTGGTCTCCGGCCAACTCGGACGCTTCCTCAGCCAGATTGGCCATGTCCCCCTCGAGCGCGGCCCGACGGAACAGTTCCCGGCTCCGTTCGATGGCCTCCAGCAGCTCCTGCTGGGCCTGGGCCAGATCTTCCAGCGCCTCCCGTGTTCTGTCGGCGTCGAGATCCTGCAGGGCCCGCTGCAACTCGTCCAGCCGCGCGCGCAGTTCGGGTGACAGTGCCCGGTCGAGTTGGTCGCGGATTTCGGACAGCCGGGCTTGCCACTCGGGATCGTTGAGGCCCGCTGCTTGCGCGCTCTGCCGCAGAGCTTCCATAGCCTCCCGCAACGCCTCAACCTCCCGCAGGAGCTCGCGCTGTGCCTCGGCAGCGGCTTCCGCGCGCTCCGCGTCTTCGAACGACAGTGTTTCATCACCTTGGCCATTGGCCTCCGTGCCACTCCGTTGCCGCTCGCGCGAAAGGTCTTCCGTCTGCCGCTCGAGCTTGCGGCTGCTCTCGGCCAGGCTGTCCAGGCGACTGGAGACCGCCTCAGACGCTGCGCGGGCGGCCGCACGCACTTCGCTCATCGTCGGCAACCGCAGGAGGTACTCCCGCGAACGGCCGACGTGGGCTGCGGGTGCGTTGTCCACCGCCTCGACGAAGTAGCGGACGGTGTCACCCGGGAGGAGTCCGTAACCATTGAGATCGAGTTGATGGGTCAGGATGGCGCGGTCCGTGACGCTGCCGGTAAGAGGGATCGGTTGGACCGGCAGCGTGTCGCTGAGGCCGAAGCGACTGACTCGGCGGAGGTGCAGGCTGATGGTCCGGAGACCGTAGTCATCGCGGACGTCGATGACCAACGGCAGCCGCAAACTGAGCGGCGCCACCGTGTCTCTCCCGGGCACCGGGATTGCCACCTCGGGCGCGCGATCGGGCACCAGGCGGATCGGAATGACTACGGTGTCACCTGCCAAGGGCGCTCCGGACGCGGTGGCGACCTCCAATCGGTAGGCCCCCGAGGTCCCCGGCCGAAGAAATCCCCAGAACCGGCCGCCTTCGACATCCATGGGATAGCTCGTGCTGCCCGCGCGCCAGTTCACGGCGTCGAGTTCCGCAGTCGCCTCACCGCGCACCTCCAGCCGGGTACCGATGGGCAACAGCACGGTATCTCCCGTAACCGGGAGCGGCTCGTCGTGCAGCCCGAGGTAGGCCGGATACCGGGCGGTGAGCGTTAGCGCGCCGAGGAACGCCGGGAGCCGCACCCGGACTGAGACGGTGTCGGATTCGCGGCGCCCCGACACCACCCGGGCGAACACATCCGCGAACAGCGGCCCGCTGCCGACACGGCCCCGACCCAGCGAGTCCAGCGCGACCCGCTGCGGCATCCACGATTCACCGGGCGCCCGAGTCCATAGGGTGGCGCGTCGTCGCCCAACGGCCTCGACCAGGAACTCCACCGAGTCACCCCGGTTGACGACCGGTTGCGTCAGTCCGATGCGCACGGGTGCGGTGGTCGCCTCCCACGCCGCTCGCGGATGCCACAGCGCGGCGGCGCTGCCGTCGAACGGGTCGGCCGTGAGGAAGGCCAGCAGCCCCGCGCCGAGTAGCACGCCGCTACCCGCGGCCCGGTAACGCAGCCGGCGGCGCATCGGGCGGAGTGCTGTGGCTCCGTCGCGAACGAGGGAGCGAGCTTCGAGTTCGTCCGCCTCGGCCAACAGCGATTCGCTGGTGCCGGCTGCGGGACGCTCAAGGAGGGCTCGCAGCTGGCCGGGCCGCCACGGCGCCTGGCGTTCGAGATGCTGAGCCAGAGCAGCGTCCGACAGCGCCGAGCGGTGGCGCCAAGCCACCACGCCTCCGGAGAGCGCACCGCCGATGGCCAGGGCCCACGCCACCAGCACCCAATACGGCGGGTCGAACCACCCGAGCAAGGCGAGCCAGGCGGCAACCCCGAAGGTGAGCACCACGGTACCGGTGCCGGCTGCCGCCCACGACAAGCTTCGCAGGTGCCTCAGCGGCGTACCCAACAGCCGCAACGCCGCCCTGGTGGAGTGGGGACTCATCCGCCGTACCCCACCGCATAGGCGAAGAGGTTGACGCCCATCCGCAGCGCCTGCTCCCGCGTCGCTTCGGGATCGTCGTGCACCTGGGGATCCTCCCAACCGTCGCCCAGATCACTTTCATAGGAATAGAACACGGCCAGTCGTCCGTCGAGAAAAATGCCGAATCCCTGAGCCGGCTTGCCGTCGTGCTGGTGAATCTTGGGAACGCCCTCGGGCATGTGGTAAACGACATGATAGATGGGATGGTCGAGCGGCACTTCCTGTAACGCCTCGTTGGGGAACAGCCGCTGGAACTCCCGGCGAATCGATTGGTCCATCCCGTAATTGTCGTCGACGTGGAGAAAGCCGCCCTGGCGGAGGTAACGCCGGAGTACCTGCAGATGCTGCTCGGTAAACCTGACATTACCGTGCCCCGTCATGTAGAGATACGGGTGGCTCCAGAGATCCGGGTCATCCAGCGTCACCACCCGCTCCCGCTCGGCGGTGCGCAAGTGCGTCCGCTCACGGATGGCCCGCAACAGGTTGGGCAGACTGGACGGATTGGCGTACCAATCCCCACCGCCCTGGTAATGGAGCCGGCCGATCGTCAGAGTCGACTCGGCGATGGAGGGGGAGACAGACACACCGCCTCCGGGGAGGAGCGGCAGTGCCACCGCCAGCAGCACGACCCAACTGGATGAAACGCGCATTCAGGACAACCTCATGACCAGGCGATATCCCTCATTACGGGACAGACCCCAGTTTTCCGTCAACCGCCGTACGATGTCCTTCGTGGGTAGCCCCTCACCGATGAGAGCCTCCGCGGCCTTGGTGACCTCGGCGAGATCAGGTTGAGCCGCGGCCTGGCGCCGACCCGCCACTACCACGGTGACTTCGCCCCTGACGGATGCGTCGGCGAACCGCGCCTCCAGTTCGTCGAGGGTCCCCGCCACGATCTCTTCGTGCAACTTGGTCAGCTCCCGGCCTACCACCGCCGCGCGGTCTCCCCCCAGCGCCGCACCGAGGTCATGCAACAACGCAACCAGGCGGTTGGGGGATTCATACAACACCACCGTCCACGGCGACGTGGCTACCGTGTCGAGCAAGGCTCTCCGTGACGACCCTTTGCGCGGGGGGAATCCCAGAAACAGATAGCGGTCGGCGGGCAGGCCCGAGGCTGAGAGCGCCGTGGCCACGGCCGAAGGTCCGGGAATGGGGACGACCATGATGTCACGGGCGCGGGCCAGGGCCACGAGCCTGGTTCCCGGATCGCTGACACCGGGTGTTCCCGCGTCGGTCACCAAGGCAACGTCGAGGCCCTTGTCCAGTTCAGCCAGCACCGCTTCGGCCCGGTCGGCTTCGGCAAAGGCGGGGAGGCTCTTCAGCCGCGGCCGGGCGTCGATGTGGTTGAGCAACCTCTTGGTCCGTCGGGTATCTTCGGCGGCCACCACGGCCACCTGGCGGAGGGTATCAGCGGCCCGGGGTGACAGGTCGCCCAGATTGCCGAGTGGCGTGGCTACCACGAACAGCGTGCCGGTCATAGGGAAAAGGTGGCGGGATCGGGGACTGGGGGGAAGCCGGAGGGGAAAAGCGAAGAGGCCGCCGAAGCGGCCCAGTCAGTGGTCAGGCGATAAGGGCGTCGATCTTCCCTTGGAGCATGTCCTTCGGCACTGCGCCGACGACGGTGTCCACGAGTTCGCCATCCTTGAAGAACAGGATGCTGGGAATCGACCGCACATTGAACTTCTGAGCCGTCTGCGGATTGGAATCCACATCCAGCTTGGCGACCTTGATCTTGCCGGCGTACTCACCGGCCAGGTCTTCGAGGATCGGCGCCACGATCTGGCAGGGGCCGCACCACGTGGCCCAAAAATCTACCAGCACCAAGCCCTCGGCTACTTCCGTCGCGAACGAGCCATCGGTGACCTGCGTGACGGTACCGTTTGTTGCGTCCATGATTATCATCTCCCAAGCGGCCGGCGGAATATCCGGGTGATCGGCCTGTGTATTCGGTTTAGGGGTGGTTACTGTCCCACCCAGCATTGCCTTTCAATCATAAAGGGTACCATCATGCCGACCGGCCCCCCTCCCGTCATCGCTCACGTCGGTCTGGCTGTGACCAGCATCGAATCGGCTCTGGCGTTCTACCGGGACGTGCTGGGGCTGTCCCCGGGAGAACCCGAGACGGTCGATGGCGCCCGTATCGTGTCCCTCTCCCTCGGCGAGTCCGAGGTTGAATTGCTGGAGCCCCTGGATGCCGACGGCCCCATCGCCAAGTTTCTCGCCCGGCGCGGCCCAGGCATTCATCATGTTGCCTACCGCGTCCCCGACCTGGAAGCGACACTCCGCACGTGCCACGAGCGGGGTTACCGCCTGATCGACGAACAACCCCGGATAGGCCAAGGCGGCAAGCGCGTTGCCTTCATTCACCCCGAGGCAACGGCCGGCATTCTCATAGAACTGACCGAGTGAGCAACGGCGATCAGCCCGGATAGGTTCCCTATCCCCCCCGGGGTCCGCCGCTGGTATCAAAGCACGGCATCATGGGGCTGCCGACCGCATTGAGGTCGATGCTCTGGATGACCCAGCGGTTACTTCTCGTCTTCACCGCCAGAAACGGCACCTGCTTGCGACAGTCACCTCGGGCCAGTTCCACTGCCATTTGTTGCCCGGTGAGTCCGGCGTCGGTCGGCGTACTGGCCAGGATGCGGTAGCTGTACCCCCGCAGCCAGAGCTGCATGACCTCGATACGCTTGGGATAGTCCGCCGGCTTCCCGATCTCGCCCGCAGCCCCCTTGGCGGTCCCCCAATACTCGGCCATCTTGGGGAGGTTGCTGTCGGCGACCGCGGCCATGAACTCCTGGAGCGCGTACTCGGGTCCGGGACTCGGTGCCAAGGTCACCGTCTGTCCGCCACAGGCGGCCAGCAGCAGCGCCCCCACCATCCAGGTCTTGTTCACAAGCTCCTCACGGGTGAAGGTCAGTCGCAAGGAATCTTAATAGGACGGCGACGAGACGAGCAATGACGAGCACACGACTCTACATCAACGTGGACCACGTGGCCACCGTGCGCCAAGCACGCCAGACCGACGAACCCGATCCCGTGGAAGCGGCCGTACTAGCCGAGGCGGCCGGTGCCGACGGGATCACCATCCATTTGCGGGAAGACCGCCGGCACATCCAGGATGCAGATGTCGACGCCATGGCCGCCCGCATCTCAACCGTGCTGAACCTGGAATTGGCCCTGGCACCAGACATCATCGACCTGGCCTGCCGGGTTCGCCCGTACCAGGCCACGCTCGTCCCTGAACGGCGTCAGGAAATCACCACGGAAGGTGGCCTCGACCTCACCGCCGACTCCGAGCGGGTCCGCGGCGCGGTCACCCGCCTGACCGAGGCCGGTATCCGGGTCAGTGCCTTCATCGACCCCGACCCGGTGGCCATCGACGCCGCCCGGGAGCTGGCCATCCCGGCCGTGGAACTCCACACCGGGCGCTACGCCTTGGCGTGGCGCCACGATCCGGGGACCCTGCAAGCGCTGCGGGACGCCGCCGCCCACGCACGCCAACTCGGCCTGGCGGTTCACGCCGGCCACGGCTTGACCTACCAGAACGTAGGGCCCGTCGCCCGGATCGAGGCCATCGAGGAGTTCAACATCGGCCACAGCATCATCAGCCGGGCCATCATGGTCGGCATTGGCGCGGCCGTTGCAGAAATGGTGGCCCTGGTCAAGACTACCTGAACCGAGGCAGCCACGCCGGGAAATCCCGCTACCCTGTTACGGTGTCATTACTATTGACTACCACGATCAACCGAGGACCGGCATGAACAGCTCACTCGGGTCCATGGATTTCTTTGCGCTCGAGGCGGGGGAATACCTCGAACGTCTGGCAACCATCGTCGACCAGGAGGGAGGTCCCAAGCGGGACGAATTCGTCCGCTTCGCCCGGGCGCTCAGGGGATCGGCGCTGATGGCCAACCAGGCGGATTTCGCCGGCGCCGCCGGGGGCCTCGAAGCCATCGCCCGGGCCTACCGGGACGGCAGCCTGACGTGGGACGCCGCTGCCCGGGAGATCGCCGCCCAGGGGATCGAGACGCTCAAGGAACTCCTGCGCAATGCTACGACCTGGAGCCAGGCCGAAACCCAGAAAGCCGCGCGACTTGCCCGCGACCTGGAGCAGGTGGCCGGCCAGCCCGGTCCAGCCACCCACCGCCGATCCACGGACGCTGAACCCGGAGCTTTGAATACCGGCGTCAGGGCCTTCGTCGCCCGGGAAGGGGCCCTCATCGCCTCGGCCCTCGAGCGCGCCGGGCGAGCCCTGGCGGCCGATCCGGCCGATGCCGACCCAATTCACCACGCGGTTCGCCGCATGCAATCGCTGCGGGGACTGGCGGAACTCACCGATCTCTCGCCGCTTCCGGAAATGCTGGAAGGGTTGGAAATGGCCGCTGCCAACCTTACCAGAATGCATGCCCATCCGCCGGATATCGTAAGCGTGTTTCGCCTCGGGGCCGAGGCGATGACCAGAGCCTCACGCGACGTGGCGCATCAGGGCCGCCCCGATCCGGAATCGGACGAGGCCAAGCGATTCAGCCAGGTCCTGATCGGCGCCTTTGGGTTAGAGGACGACGTGGTATCGATCGACACCCTGGCACCGGCCGGAGCCGACTCAATTGTTACCCCAGGCAAGGCATTACCCAAAGCGGCCCAACTCGGCGCCGTAGAGATCGTGAGCCAGGGCGAGCACCTCGTACGGCTGGCCGACACCCTGCTGTCGGCCGGCTCACTGGTCGAGCGCCAACTCCGGTTGTTGGCGGTCATCGACACACTGCGAGGGTTGGACGCCAGGATCGGTCGGCTTCTGGGCTCCGCCTTCGACGCGTTCGCCGATGCCGCCAAGGCAACACTTCGGACCGCTGACGAGAGTGAGGGGCTGGCCTCCTTTGGGCAATCGTTACGAGAATCCGGTCAAACGCTCAAGACGATGTCCGACGAAAGCAGCCATGAAGCCGCCGTTGCCAAACTGGAGGCCCTGGCGGCTGGTCTCGGCGCACCGGGTGGGGCAGCCGAGGCAGCATCCCCCGCCGTCCCGCAGGCCGCAGAACCCGTGGTGTCCATCGCTGATCTGGCACCCAGCGAGGAGGCAGCCGTGAAGGCGCCGTCGTCGGGCATCCCCGCCTCCCCCGCAGCCGTAGCCTCTGAGGAGGTCGGGCTGGCAGCGAGCTTCACCACATACCATCAGCTCCGCATGGCGGACACGACGGCGGAACCGTCGCTCGCCACCCCGTCCCAACCCGAGGCTCAGCCGGTGGCCGAGGAACCGGTGGTCGATATCGACACGCTGCTGTACCGCGGTGCTGCTGCCCAGGAACGGGCCAAGCACCTGGGACGGGAAATCAGTGAATGCCTCGACCGTCCAGGAATCTTCATGGGGCTCCGGCCACTGCTGGAAGAGCTGCTGGATCTCTTGCCGCGTACCGACGAGCCCGTCGTAGGCTGATTTCTTTGCCCCTGACCCACCGACACCGATGAACCAACCCGATACCGGCGGAGCTGTCGTCGGCTCCCGAAAACCTTCCCTGTGGCTGACAGTCATGGCCATCGGTGTCTCGGTGGCCCTGCTGGCCTGGGCTCTCCGGGATGTGGAGTTCGAGGCGTTCCTGCACCACGTCCGGACCGCTCGCCTGTGGCCCATCATCGGGGCCGTGGCCATCGCCACGACGTTGTTCCCTCTCAGGGTCTTTCGCTGGCGCCTACTGCTCAAACAACCCGACGGCGAGAACCTCCCGTGGCTCACGATGTGGCATTCCATCGCCATGGGTTTCATGGCCAACAACATTCTCCCGTTTCGCATCGGCGAGGTGGTGCGGATAGTCTCGGTGAGCCGGCTGGGCAACGTTAGTCTAGGCGCCTCGCTGTCCTCGGTCGTGGTGGAGCGCATCTTCGACGGCCTGGCGCTGGTGTTCCTGTTGACGGTGGCCCTGTTCTCCGCCGGCATCCCAGATGAAGTAAGCCTTGGAGCGGTGTCGCTGACGCAGGCGGCTAGCATCGCAGGGGTTCTGGGCGCCACGGCACTGGTGGCGGCCATCGTGGTGGTGGCGTTCCCACAGCCGGTCGAGCGTCTCATTCAATTGGTGGTACCCAATCCAAAGTGGTCGGCCAAACTGGTCGGCATCCTCGAGGACCTGCGCCACGGTATGGCGGCACTCAGGTCGCCGGTACGCATCCTCGGCGTGGCTCTGTGGTCGATCAGCCTATGGTTGCTCAACGGGTTGTCCTTTTATGTGATGTTTCTCGCGTTCGACATTCCGGTGGATTTCGGCGGCGCCCTGATCATGCAGGGAGTCCTGGCCATCGGTATCTCGGTCCCCTCGGCCCCGGGCTACGTAGGCGTGTTCGAAGCAGCCATCAAGCTGGTCCTGGTGACCCTCTATGGCGTGAGCGTCGACGTGGCGCTGGCCTACGCGCTCACCTATCACCTCACCACCTTCATTCCCATTACCCTGCTGGGCCTGTGGTCGGTTGCCCGAACCGGACTGAACTTCAAGGGGCTCCGCCAAGCCGCAACGCAACCCGGTGAGTAACACCGTCTCCCGATCGGCACCGGCCAAGCTGAATCTGTTCCTGCGCGTGCTGGCGCGGGAGGCGGACGGCTTCCACGGGATCGAAACCCTGTTGTGTCTCACCGACCTGGCCGACTCGCTCCAGGCAACCTTGGTGGACGCAGCCGGCGTGACCATCGCCGTCTCCGGTGCCGACACCGGGCCCGACCAGGAGAACCTGGCGGTGCGCGCCGCGGAGATGGTCTTGGCCGCTACCGGCCGGCCGTTCGGCATATCCCTCACGCTCGCCAAGCACATCCCGGTGCGGGCCGGCCTCGGCGGCGGTTCGAGCGACGCCGCCGCCGCCCTGGTGGCGGTCAACGAATTGACGGGTCACGCCATCCCCCGGCACGAGCTGCTCCAGTTCGCCGCCCGGCTGGGGAGCGACGTCCCATTCTTCGTGAGCGAGGCGCCGTTGGCCCTCGGCTGGGGGCACGGCGAGCGACTGCTGCGCCTGCCGCCGCTGCCCTCGAGGCCAGGCCTCCTGCTGGTACCGGAAGTGGGGATCGATACCGCCGAGGCGTACCGCTGGATCGACGACATTCACCAAACCGTCCGCCGCGGATCGGTGGTCATGGGCACCGAGACGCTGCACAATTGGAGCGATGTGGCCCGCCTGTCCGGCAATGACTTCGAGGCCCCGGTATTTGCCCGCCACGGGGAGATCCGCGAGGCGTTCGAGGCGCTGGTCGGCACCAACCCGCTCATGTGCCGCATGAGCGGGTCGGGCTCGGCCCTGGTGGCGATCTACCGCTCGGACCGGGACCGGGACGACGCCCAGAACATGGTACCTCGGAAGCTGGGACGGGTCATCCCGTTCGCCACGGCCTGACATTTCCGTTTCCCTCGAGGCCGGTATACGTTGAGGGCGCTCGCTGCCCCGTCGTCTAATGGCAGGACCCCGGATTTTGGTTCCGGTAATCGTGGTTCGAATCCACGCGGGGCAATAGCGGGGCCCCCACTCGTTAAGCAGTTGACTCATCGACAGCGTACCAGGTATCTTTTTAGGCTGTATAATGGCCGAATATTCGCTTAGCAGCAGTCAGCTTCTTCTCCTGTCGGGCTCGTCCAATCGAGCGCTGTCGGAGGAGATCGCCGAGCATCTGTCACAGCCGCTGTGCCGGGTGACACTGAGGCGATTCGCCGACGGGGAAATCTTCGTCAAGATCGACGAGAATGTCCGGGGCCGCGATGTCTACATCGTGCAGCCCACGAATCCGCCGGCGGAGAACATGCTGGAACTGTTGCTGCTGATCGACGCGGCCAAGCGGGCCAGTGCGGCGAGGGTCACGGCGGTCATACCGTACTTCGGCTACGCCCGGCAGGACCGGAAAGACCAGCCCCGGGTTGCCATAAGCGCCAAGTTGATGGCCAACATGGTGTCGACCGCGGGAGCCGACCGGGTGTTGGGGATGGACTTCCACCAACACCAGTTGCAGGGCTTCTTCGATCTGCCGGTGGACCATTTGTATGCGGCGCCGGTGTTCACCAGCCACTACCGGCAGAAGAAGCTGCACGATCTGGTGGTGGTGGCGCCGGACGTCGGGGGAGCCAAGATGGCCCGTGGGTTCGCCAAACGGTTGAACGGCACGTTGGCCATAATCGACAAGCGGCGGACGTCGGCCAACGTCGCCGAAGTCGTCAACGTCGTGGGTGATGTCGAGGGTCGTGATTGCCTCATCCCCGACGACATGATCGACACCGGCGGAACGATGACTCAGGCGGTGCACGCCCTCAAACGGCTGGGGGCGCGGGACATATACTGTTGCGCAACCCACGCGGTCCTATCGGACCCGGCGGTCCAGCGGCTGCAGGACTCGCCGCTCAAGGAGCTCGCAGTCAGCAATAGCATCGTGGTGCCACCGGAGCGGCAGTTCGATCGGCTCAAGATACTGTCCATCGCGCCGCTGCTGTCGAAGGCCATTGGGTACACCCACAGCGATCAGTCAGTCAGTTCGCTGTTTGATTGACACAGAGGAATAGCATCATGGCAAACACGGCAACGTTGGAAGCGGACATCCGTGCTGAGAGCGGCAAGGGCGCGGCGCGAACCCTGCGGCGCGAAGGGAAGATCCCCGCGGTCATCTACGGTCGCGGTCGGGATTCCGAGGCCCTGGTGATCGATGCGGCGGTTCTCTCCAAGCTCATCTCGCAGATCACTTCCAGTACGCCGGTGGAAGTCACCGTGGCCGGCCGGGAGCCGGTGCGGGCGCTGATCCGCGAGGTCCAGCGGAACCCCATTCGCCCGGAAGACATCCTCCACATCGACCTGTACGAGATTCACGCCGGCGAGACCATCCAGCTCTCGGTGCCGCTGCACCTCGAGGGCATCCCCGACGGCGTACGGAACTTCGGCGGCGTGCTCGATCAGTCCATGCGCGAACTGGAAATCAAGGTGCTGCCACGGCACATCCCGGAGCGGGTCGAGGTCGACGTGACCGATCTTGGCATCGGCCAGGCCATTTACGTCGGGGACCTCGACGTCCCCAACGCAGAAATCCTGATGGATCCCAGTGTCGCGGTGTGCTCCGTCATCGCCCCGCGGGCGGTAGAGGAAGAGACGCCGGCGGAGACCTTGGAGGAAGAGGCAGCGGAGCCCGAGGTCATCGGCAAGGCCAAGGACGAGGACGAGGTCGACGGCGACGGCGACACCGACGAGTCGAGCTGAACCCTGCGTATCATCGTGGGCCTCGGCAACCCGGGCCCAGAGTACGCCCGGACTCGGCACAACGCCGGTTTTTGGTTGATCGACAACCTCGTCACCACCTGGGAATTGCCCGCGTTCCGCCGCGACCGGCGAGCCCGGGTGACGTCAGGGCGCCACGGCGATCACGACGTCGGCTTGATCAAACCGCACACGTACATGAACCGTAGCGGCTCGGCGCTCACGCCGCTCACCGCGGACCCCGAGTTCGACGCCAGCCGGGACCTGCTGGTCCTGGTAGACGACGCGGCGCTCCCGCTGGGACGGTTCCGGCTCCGAGCCACGGGCAGCGCCGGAGGGCACAACGGATTGAAGAGCGTCCAGGGCGCCCTCAGAAGCCAGGAGTACGCCAGGTTGCGAATCGGGGTCGGTCCCGTCCCCGCCCTGACGGACGACCTGGCAGATTTCGTTCTGGAGCCGATGTCGGCTGAGGATGCCGCGGTGCTCGAAGACATGTTGGACCCCATGACCGAGGCCGTGGATTGCTGGGTGTCGCAAGGCATCGACGCGGCCATGAATCGCTTCAACCGATCGGTGGAGGAGAAGTAATGGAGCTCTTGAAACTGCCTCAGCTGGTTCAGCTGGCCATGGGCGCCGGCGCGGCAGGATTGCTGGTAGCGTTCGGGATCTACGCCTGGCTCAAGCGTCAACCAGACGGATCAGACCTGATGCGGGACCTGGCCCTAGCCATTCAGGTCGGCTCCATGGCGTTCCTGCGACGGGAATACATGGTGTTGTTCCCCTTCCTGTTCATCGTGGCGGCACTACTGGGCTGGACCATCGGGCCTGCTACCGCCCTGGCGTATATCGTCGGCGGCCTGTGCTCCATTACCGCTGGGTTCTTCGGCATGAAGTCGGCCACCGCGGCCAACGTGCGCACGTCGGAGGCGGCCCGCGACTCGGGCCAGGCCAAGGCCCTGCGGATAGCCTTCAATGGGGGCGCGGTCATGGGACTGTCGGTCGCGTCGTTGGGCCTCCTGGGCGTGGGCCTGGTCGGGGTCGTCATCCTGCGCGGCGGGGCCACCGGCGCCGCCTTGACCTTTGCCACGACGGTTTCGGGCTTCGCCATGGGGGCCAGCTCCATCGCGCTGTTCGCCCGCGTGGGTGGCGGCATCTACACCAAAGCGGCCGACGTCGGGGCCGACCTGGTCGGCAAGGTCGAAGCCGGCATCCCCGAGGACGACCCCCGGAACCCGGCCACCATCGCCGACAACGTGGGCGACAACGTCGGCGACGTAGCCGGCATGGGCGCCGACATCTTCGAGAGTTACGTCGGCGCGGTCATCGCCACCATCGCGCTGGGCGCCACCAGCGCGTTGATTCCGGACGACCTCCGGGTCGTTGCCATCGCCTTGCCGCTGGCCCTGATCGTTGCCGGCCTGGCAGCGTCGCTGGTCGGCATCGCGTCGATGAAGGTGCTGGAGAGAGGCTCGCCCGAAAACGCGCTGCGGATGACCACCTTCATCGCGGCGGGCCTGTTCCTGGGAGCCGCCTGGTGGCTGGTCTCGACCATGCCCCTCGGCATGGCCGGCAAGTCGCCCATGGGCCCCTTCTGGGCCATCCTCTCCGGCACCGTGGCCGGCATCCTGATCGGATTGGTCACCGAGTACTACACCGCGGGCAAGCCGATCCGGGAGATCGCCAAGGCATCCGAGACCGGAGCGGCCACCACCATCATCGCCGGCCTGGCGCTGGGGCTCAAGTCGGCGGTCATCCCGGTGCTGCTCATCTCAGGAGCGATCTACGTTTCCTTCTCGATGGCCGGCCTCTACGGCATCGCCATCGCCGCCGTGGGTATGCTGGCCACCGTGGGCGTGACCATGACCGTCGACGCTTACGGCCCCGTGGCCGACAACGCCGGCGG
>SMVY01000085.1 GCA_004357415.1 Gemmatimonadota bacterium | reverse complement strand
CGTGACACGGCCGGTGCCGTCTCCTTGAACAGCTTGCTGTACTCCGGCACGATGGTGGTGGGGTAGCGGAGGCCCAGGGTCCAGAACGCGGCGTCCATGATGTGGCACGCCATGTCGCCCATGGCCCCGGTGCCGAAGTCCCACCAGCCGCGCCAGCGGAAGGGTGCGTAGGCCGGCGCGTACGGTCGGTCGGCTGCGGGGCCGAGCCACAAGTTCCAATCGAGATAGGTCGGTGGGTAGTAGGCCTGCAAGGGCCGGTCGATGGCCTGAGGCCAAATCGGCCGGTTGGTCCAGAATTGGACTTCTCTGACCGTCCCAATAGCCCCGGCTTCGACCCACTCGCGGATCTGTCGAGTACCCTCTCCGGCGTGCCCCTGATTTCCCATTTGGGTGGCGACGTTGGCTCGGCGAGCGCCTTCCATGAGGGCACGCACCTCGCCGAGGGTTCTGGCCAGCGGCTTCTGGCAATAGACCGGTATGCCGAGCTTGAGGGCCATCATGGCCGCGGCGGCGTGGCAGTGGTCGGGTGTGCTGACCGTTACCGCGTCGATGTTGTCGGCTTCACGGGTGAGCATCTCACGGAAATCGGTATACCGCTTGGCGTCGGGGTAGCTGCGGAAGGCGTCTTCCGCAGCCTTGGCATCGACGTCGCACAGGGCGTAGATGTTCTCGCTCTCCATCCCCCGGACGTCGGTCCGGCCCATGCCGCCTACGCCGATGCAGGCCACGTTGAGCCCGTCGTTGGGCGAGCGCCGCTGGTGGTGCAACAACGCGGGAATGACGGTCATGCCGAGTCCAGCCGCCGTCATGTCGTTCACGAAAGAACGCCGGGACATCCCCGTAGTCGTCATGGTGGATGGCCTCCTCAGGTGGGTTGGGTGGTCCGCGCCGATGCGGGGTCAGCCGGGCGAGGACGGAACAGGAGAGCAAACAGGATGAACACGGCGCCGGCGCCGGCCGCTGGAATCAGCCAGATGGCCTGCCAATCGTGTCCCCCGCCGGCCAGGGTATAGTGGTCCACGACTCGGCCCGACAGCCAGGCGCCGATGAACAGGCCGAGGCCCATGGTTACGAAGGCGATGAATCCCTGGGCCGCGGCGCGGATCTTCACGCCGGCTCGCTGGTCTACGTAGATCTGGCCCGTTACGAAGAAGAAGTCGTAGCAGATGCCGTGGAGGATGATGCCGAGGTAGAGCGCCCAGATCAGGCTGCCGGCATCGCCGTAGGCGAACAGGAGGTAGCGGGCCGCCCAGGCGGCCATCCCCACGAGCAGTATCCGCTTGACGCCCCAACGGATCAGGAACCACGGCAGCGCCACCATGAAGGCGATCTCCGACATCTGCCCCATGGTCATCTTGGTGGCCGGCTCGGCCATGCCGATTTCGTTGAGGTACAGATTGGTGAAGGCGTAGTAGAATTGCAGCGGGATGCTGAGGAGAAACGAGCCGATCACGAAGGTGGCGAACGATCGATCCTTCATGAGCGCCAAGGCATCGAGTCCCAACACATCCCGGATGTTGAGTGGCGCTCCAGCCGCGTGCGGCGGAGTGTGTGGCAATGTGAGGGAGTAGAGGCCCATGATGACGGATGCCCCGGCTGCGATGCGCATGGGGATGGCCGTGTCTTCCAGCGCCAGGCGTCCCACGATCAGTCCGGCCGCGATCCAGCCGATAGTGCCCAGCACTCGGATGCGGGGGAAGTCCTTGGCGGCGTCGTCGATGTTGTCGAAAGAAAGCGAGTTGGTGAGCGCCAACGTCGGCATGTAGCACAGGGCGTAGAGGATCAGGGCGGGGTAGAACACCCAGAATTCCGTGGCCGTCGAAGCGAAGTAGAGTACCGCCGCGCCCGCCAGGTGCAACGACGCCAGGATGCGTTCGGTTGCAAAGAATCGATCGGCCACCATCCCCACGAAGAACGGCGACACGATCGCCGCCAGGGCGGTGCTGCCGTAGGCCAGACCGATTTGGCTTCCGCTGAACTCCAGAGTCTGGCCCAGATAGGTGCCCATGGTGACGAACCATGCTCCCCAGATGAAATACTGGAGGAACATCATGGTGGAGAGGCGGGCGCGGGTTGGGAACATAGGTTTCTTGGTGCGTTGTGCGTTGTGCGTTGTGGCTAGGGCGTAGGGCGTAGGACGTGGGACGTGGGACGTGGGACGTAGGGCAGTGCGGAGTGCGGTGGCCGCCCCACTGCTCCCGCTGTCCTCGCTGCCCCCGCTGCCCTCGCTTTCATGGTATCTCCCGGATCCTGATGTTCCTATACGCCACCCAATCGCCGTGATCCTGCAGTCCGATGTGCCCGCGCTTCGCCCTGCCGTATCCGGGCCACTCGGAGAATTTGCTGTTGGCGACCTTTTGTTCCCAGTCGGGGCTCCACAGTTCGTATTCGACGACCATCACTCCATTGAGCCAGTGCTCCACGTGGGCGCCTTCTACCAGGATCCGGACTTCGTTCCACTCGCCGGCCGGCTTGGTGCTGTACTCTGGAACGGGGTACAGGCCGTAGTTGGCGCCTGCCGCGGTGAGGAGGTTGCCGCCGTCGGCGTGGGTCGCGTCGTCGAGTACCTGCATCTCGGGGCCGCTCTCATAGGTGCGGTCGGCATCCTCGGTGACCCGGAAAAAGATGCCGCTGTTACCGCTCGGGGAGATCTGCCATTCGAGGGCCAGTTCGAAGTTGCCGAACTCCTCCTCGGTGATGATGTCGCCGGCGGAGGCCACCCGGGTGAGGTTGCCGTCCACCGCGGCCCAGCCGTCGGGCATCCCTTCCGCGCGGTAACCGCGCCACCCGGCCGTGGTCTCTCCGTCGAACAACGGACGCCATTGGCTGTCTGCCGGCATGGCTTTTCCCTCCTGGGCGTTGGCCTGACCGCTGGATCCTGGGCCGGCGCAGGCCAAGGCCACGATCGCGGCTACCGTGGTGGCTGAACGGGTAAGTCGGTTCTTCATGGTGGGTTCCGTCCCCCTGCAGGTGCCGGCTCAGGTGCGCCCGGCGAAGGTATCGCGCGCGGGGGATGTGCGCCACCGGCAAGTCCCTCTAGCGGTATCGGGCTCTCAGACTGCAACTTTGCTGGCCGCCTCATAATGGGAGATCCCGATGGATCGCAGAGAAATACTCCGGGCGTTGGCCGCCGTCGCGACATCGTCGCTTGCCGGGCTCACCCCCGAGCGACTATGGGCCATCGGCCGCGCCGCGCACAGCTCATCCGTGGCTGGGACCCAGCGACTGTTCTCGCCCCATCAGGGCGACATAGCCATAACCGTAGCCGACATGATCATCCCCACGACCGATACACCGGGGGCCCGGGAGGCCGGTGTGGGTCCCTTCATGGACTTCATGGTGGAACAGACGTTCGACGCCGAAGAACAGGAACGGTTCCTTGCGGGGCTCGACGAGGTGAATGGCTTGAGTTTGCGGCTCACCGGCGTGGCCTTCCTCGAAGCGACCGAGGATCAACGGGTAGCCGTTCTCTCCAGCATGGAGGATGAAGCCGAAGCCCTGCAGTCCGCCGGGGAAGACTCGCCAGAGCACTTCTTCCACTCGATCAAACGATTGACGCTCTTCGGGTACTACACATCCGAGGTCGGCATGACCGAGGAACTCGGCTGGCGCATGATCCCGGGCAGCTATGACGGGTGCGTAGACCTGGTGCAACCGCGTCCCGGGGGGTTCTGATGCGGCGGCAGGAGTGGGACGCCATCGTCGTGGGGTCAGGGATCAGCGGGGGCTGGGCCGCCAAGGAGTTGTGCGAGAGGGGCCTCCGGACCCTGGTACTGGAGGCCGGCCCGCCCATCGATCCCGGGAAGGACTACGTCGAGCACGTGCCGGTGTGGGACATGCCGTACCGTGGACGGGGCGACCAGGCGGCACTCGACCGGGATCAATTCATCCAGAAGCGATGTTATGCCTGTGACGAGTGGGGCAGCAAGTTTTTCGTCAACGATCGCGAGAACCCCTACACCTTCGACGACGACAAGCCGTTCGACTGGATAAGGGGACGCCAGGTTGGAGGGCGTTCCATCACGTGGGGCCGGCAGGTCTACCGCTGGAGCGACCTCGATTTCGAAGCCAACGCCAAGGACGGCTATGGGGTCGACTGGCCCATCCGCTACGCCGACATCGCTCCGTGGTACGATCACGTAGAACGGTTCATTGGCATCAGCGGCCGAGCTGAAGGTCTGGCGCAGGTGCCGGATGGTCAATTCCTCCCGCCGATGGACTTGAACTGCGCCGAGTTGCACGTGCGCGACCGGCTAATGCGGGCGTTCGGAGGGGAGCGGGTGGTGACCATCGGCCGCACCGCGATCATCACCCGGGATCACGGCGGCCGGGCGGCGTGCCACTACTGCGGTCCCTGTGAGCGTGGCTGCATAACCAACTCGTACTTCAATAGTATCGGCGTCACGCTGCCGGCCGCCCGGGCCACGGGCCGGCTGACCCTGCGGCCCAACAGTGTGGTTCACAGCATCGTGTACGATGAAGAGCGTGACCGGGCCACCGGTGTCCGCGTCATCGACCGCGAGACGATGGCAACCCTCGAGTTCTCCGCCCGCGTCATATTCCTGTGCGCCTCCACCCTGGAATCCACCAGGCTGCTGTTCAACTCGGCCACTGCACGGTTCGCCACCGGTTTGGCCAATTCCAGTGGGGTGTTGGGCAAGAACCTGATGGATCATTGCATGGGCGGCGGCGCCCGCGGCACTATTCCGGGATATGAGGATCGAATCACGTACGGTCGCCGGCCCAACGGGATCTACCTGCCCCGGTTCCGCAACTTGAAGGGACAGGATTCGGAGTTCCTGCGCGGGTACGCCTTTCAGGGTGGGGCGGGGCGCAGCGGCTGGGGGCGCGGCAACAGCATGCCCGGGTTCGGAGCGGACTTCAAACACGAACTGCGGACTCCGGGTCCGTGGAGCTTCAATTTCTATGGCTTCGGCGAGTGCCTCCCCCGGGAGGACAACTACGTGGAGCTGGACCCCGTGACGGTCGACAAATGGGGTATTCCGGCGCTCAGGATCCACTGCCAGTGGGGCGACAACGAGCGCGCCCTGCTACAGGCCATGTCCGACTCGGCCGTGGAGATGCTGGAGGCCGCCGGGGCCACGGACATCAGTCCCTACGTGTACGACCTCGCTCCCGGTCTTACCATCCACGAGATGGGGACGGCCCGGATGGGCCGGGATCCGGCCACTTCGGTACTCAACGGATTCAACCAGTGCCACGACGTTCCCAACCTGTTCTTGACGGATGGAGCCTGCATGGCTTCGTCTGCCTGTCAGAATCCGTCGATCACCTACATGGCGCTGACCGCCCGGGCGGCGGCCCACGCGGTTGAGCTGCTCGACCGCCAGGAGCTCTAACCGATCATGCCAGGGAAACCACACGGGGTGACGCGACGTAGGATGATGGTGGCAGCCGCCGGGGTGTTCGGCGGATTGGCGCTATGGCCGAGGCCCTTGCTTGGGCGGCCGCGGGGGGAACCCGATAGGGAACCCGGGCGTCTGCGGCAGTCGGTGTCGCGCTGGCCTTTCGGGGAGATCCCTCTCCCCGAGTTCTGCCGGGCCGTGCGCGACCTGGGCCTGGAGGCGATCGACTTGCTGGGGCCG
>SMVY01000084.1 GCA_004357415.1 Gemmatimonadota bacterium | reverse complement strand
GTACCTGCGGTTTCTCGAGGAGTTCGAAGAGCAGGGCATCGAGACCGTCAGTTCCGAGGCCCTCGCCGGCCGCGGCGGGACCACCTCGGCCCAGGTCCGCAAAGACCTGTCGTTTTTCGGCTCGTTTGGCAAGCGCGGCCTGGGCTATTCGGTGCCCGAATTGGCGGGGCGGCTGCGGACCATCATCGGACTGGGACACCGGTATCCGCTGGCGCTGATCGGCGCCGGCAAGATCGGCAGCGCGTTGGTGCAGCACCGTGGCTTCGCCGAGCGCGGCTTCGACATCGCGGCCATCTTCGACCGGGACCCCGAGAAGATTGGTCAGCCGTGGAATGGCCACGCGGTGCGCGACATCAGCGAGCTGGAAGCTGCCCTCACGGCCGAGCCGGTGGAGATCGCGGTCATCACCACTCCGGCGGACGCCGCCCAAGCCGTGGCGGACCGGCTGGTGGCCGTTGGGGTGAAGGCGATCCTCAATTTTGCCCCGGTGAAGTTGGACGTGCCCGAGGACGTTACGGTCAAGGCGGTCAACCTGGCTCTCGAGCTCGAGGTCTTGTCCTACGCCCTGACCAACCGCTGAGTCCGGGAAGCGGCGCTGCCCCTCGTGGCGGTGAAAGATTACCTTTCGCGCCATGACAGCCGTATGCATCAATTCTGAAATCGGCACCCTGCGGTCGGTTCTGGTCCACGCTCCGGGACCCGAACTCCAGGCCGTCACCCCGGGGAATCGCCGCTCCTACCTGTACGATGACATCATCGACCTCGAAATCGCTCAACGCGAGCACCGGCGATTCAAGACGGTGCTGGAACGGTTTGCCGAAGTGCTGGAGATGCGCACCCTGTTGGAGGAAGTGCTGGAACAGCCCGAGGCCAAGGCGTTCCTGGTGGGGCAGATTCGGGACCTGGTGCCGACCGGGGCGTTGTCGGGCAGCCTGCCGGATCAGTCGCCCTCCGATCTGGTGGCCATGCTGATCGAGGGTACCAAGCAGGAAGGTGGCCCGATCGCGCAGTCGTTGAACGAAGTCGGCTTCGCCTTTCCGCCGCTGCCCAACCTGTTCTTCCCCCGAGACATCGGCATGGTGTTGGGGGAGGAGGCGGTGGTGAGTTCCATGCGGTTCGAGGTACGCTGGACGGAGGAGTTGCTGGTCAAGACCTTGTTCCGTTTCCATCCCAAGTTGTCCAACAGGGGGCTGCTGTATGATGGGTCGGAAGAGCGGCGCCACAATTTCACCATCGAGGGCGGCGACGTCCACCGACTGCGCGACGACCTGCTTCTCGTCGGTTTCAGCGAGCGAACCTCGCCCGCCGGCATCGACGCCTTGTGCGACCTGGTGTTCGGGGCGGGCATCGCCACGGACATCCTGGTACTGGTCATGCCCCGGACGCCCACGGCCATCCACCTCGACATGATCTTCTCCCAGGTCGACAGCGAGCTGTGCGCCATCTTTCCACCCTACTTCCTGGGACCGCAGCGGCGTGCCGTACTTCATCGCCGGAAGGGTCAGGCCGGCGTGCGGGAAATGCCGGGTTTTTTCGAGGCCCTCCGTGAGGTGGGGATGCCGATGGAGCCGATCTTCGCCGGCGGCGACGATCGGGCCCACCAGGAACGGGAACAGTGGAGTTCCGCCTGCAATCTCCTGGCGGTGCGTCCCGGTACCGTCATCAGCTATCGCCGGAACGACGTGACCCACGCGGAGTTCGCCAAGACGGGATTCCGGCTCGTCAGTTGGGACGACTTTCTGTCCGGTGATGCCCCGCTCGAGGTCGACGAACGGGCCGTGATCATGGTGGACGGCTCCGAACTGGTGCGCGGGGGTGGCGGCCCGCGGTGCATGACCATGCCGCTCAACCGCGACCCGCTGTGACGGGCGTCTCGGCGTACCCGCGCTCGACCTTGCTCGAGCGCGCCATGACCTACCTGACCGATGGTCCCCGAAGTGCGCCCGACCTGGCCCGGGACGTGTTCGGCATGCGGAACGCCCCCGATGCGGTGGCCGCGCGATTGGCCGTCGCCCTCCTGGGCGCCGATGCCCGGGTGTATCAGCTGCCCGACAACAGCTGGGCCATGGTCCCCGCCGGAGTGTCATCGCCGCTGATCGAGGAGTGCGCCTTTGCGGTGGTCGATGTCGAAACCACCGGGGTAGGTCCGCGTAACCAAGACCGGATTACCGAAATCGCCGTGGTGATCGTGCAGGGCGAGAGGATCGAGACGGTGTTCGACACGCTGGTGAATCCGGAGCGTCCCATCGCCCCGATAGCGACCGCGCTCACCAACATCACCAACGACATGGTCAAGGACTCCCCGACCTTCGCCGAGGTGGCGGACGAGGTGCTGCGGGTCCTCGCCGGGCGGGTGTTCGTGGCCCACAACGCCCGGTTCGATTGGGGGCTGGTGGCCGGCGAACTCCGGCGCACCCGCGGGTTCGAGTTGGCGGGCCCCCAGGTATGTACCGTGCGCCTGAGCCGGCGGTTGGTCGCCGATATCGAATCGTATGCCCTCGGCAGCATGGCTCACCACTTCGGACTGGAAAACCCGGCGCGGCACCGCGCGGCCGGCGACGCGTTGGTGACCGCGCGACTGTTGCACCGCCTGCTGCCCAGAGCGCGCGAGCGAGGCATCCGGACCTTGCGGGACCTGGAACAATTCCTGGCCACCACGGTACGCTCCAAGAAACGGCGGCGCACCGGCGGACGGAGGTCGTAGCGCCATGACGCTGTGTACCAGCTTTACGGTCGGGTCGCTCACCTGCCACCTCATCGAGGGTGGCACTCAGCGATTGGACGGCGGAGCCATGTTCGGTGTGGTGCCCAAGCCGCTGTGGCAGAAGCGTATCCCGGCGGACGAACGCAACCGGATCCCCCTGGCTCTCCGATGCCTGGTGGTGGAGCATCCCGACGGCCTGATCCTGGTCGACACCGGCATCGGCAACAAGGAGGACGAGAAGTTCCTAGACATCTACGGCGTGGAGAACGCCGGTACCGAGGGCGCTACTCAACTAGAGGACGCGCTGGCCGAGGCAGGCCACCGGTCGGAGGACGTGCGTTGGGTGGTGAATACGCATCTGCATTTCGATCACGCGGGGGGGAATACAGCGAGGGCAGCGGGAGCAGCGGGGGCAGGGGGGGCAGAGGTTGAATTGGCGTTTCCTAATGCGACCTATGTGGTGCAGAGGGGGGAGCTGGAGTTTGCGCGGTGGGATAATGAGCGGATTCGGGCTAGTTATTTTGCGGCCAATTTCGAGCCGGTGGCCGAGGAGGAGAAGTGGCGGTTGGTGGAAGGGGAGACCGATCTTCTCCCGGGAATCAAGCTTCTGCCTACTCCGGGGCACGTGCCGCACCACCAGTCGGTGTTGGTGGCGGATGGGGGAGAGACGGCCTGCTTTCTGGGGGATGTGGTGCCGACTTCGGCTCATGTGCGGCTTCCCTGGATCATGGGGTATGACCTCGAGCCGTTGAGGACTCTGGAGAGCAAGCGGGCGTTGTTGGCTGACGCGGTGGCGGGCGGGTGGTTGTTGCTGTTCGAGCACGACCCGGTGGTGGTGGCGGGGCGGGTGATCGAGGGGCGGCGCGGGCCCGAGGTGGTGGAGCCTATCCGGTTGACAGGCTGAGGGTTATCGGGTACTTTCCTGCTTCGTAGTGAAGTGGGGCCGGACATGGCTCCCACCCCCAGCCCGCCCATCGGTGGCGGTGCACCCGGGTCCTGAATCGCATGCCTCGTGGCGCACGGCGCCGAGTACGGGGTGTCAGGGCATCCGGATAGCAGGGTGTCCTTTTTTTGTGTGACCTGGACCTGGAGAACACCACTGGCCGTACAACGCGAACAACGGACCCGTATCAACCGACAGATTCGGATGAGTCCCGTCCGGGTCATCACTGAAACGGGTGAGCAGCTCGGAGTCCTTCCCGTCGAGGAAGCGCTCGCTGCCGCGGACGAACGGGGTCTCGATCTGGTGGAAGTCGCCCCCACGGCTCGTCCCCCTGTGGTCAAGATCATGGACTACGGGAAGTTCAAGTTCGAGGAGGCCAAGGCCGCCCGGGCTGCCAAGAAGAAGCAACACGTGATCCAGCTCAAGGAAGTCAAATTCCGGCCGGGCATCGACGATCACGATTTCGACTTCAAGATCCGGCATGCCAGGGAGTTCTTGGGTCAGGGAAACAAGGTGAAGGTCACCATGATGTACCGCGGCCGGCAGTTGGCCCACGTGGACATCGGGCGCCGGGTACTCGACCGGGTGTCGGAGACGCTGGCGGATGTTGGCAAAGTCGAGATGATGCCGAAACTGGAGGGGCGCAACATGACCATGGTCATCGCGCCGCTCAGCAGCAAGTAGCAGTCGGAGGAGCATATGCCTAAACAAAAGACCAAGCGCGCGGCGGTAAAGCGCTTTACCAAGACCGGATCGGGGAAGCTCAAGCGCTTCCGCGCCAATCACTCGCACATCCTCACCAAGAAGACGCGCAAGCGGAAGAATCGGCTGAAGAAGGCGACCCTGGTCAGCTCAGCCGATTTCCCCCGCGTGAACCGTCTGCTTCAGGCGTAAAGGGAGGCTACCATGCCACGCGTCAAGAACGGCGTCGCCCACCACGCCCGCAAGAAGAAGATCATGCAGGCCGCCAAGGGCGCCCGCGGCGGCCGCAGCAAGCTCTACAAGTCCGCCAAGGAAAACGTGGAGCGCGGTCTGGCCTACGCCTATCACGACCGCCGCAAGAAGAAGGGCAACTTCCGGCGGCTGTGGATCACCCGCATCAACGCGGCGGCTCGCATCGAGGGGTTGAGTTACAACCGGCTGATGAACGGGCTGCGCAAGGCCGGCGTCGACATCAATCGTAAGGTGCTGGCCGACCTGGCCGTGCGCGACGCCGACGCGTTCTCCAAGATCGCCGAGGTCGCCAAGAGCGCCCAGTAGTCGCGCTTCCGGATGCTCGGCCCGGACGGCACCCCCGCTGGTCGGGCCCACCGTGGGGCCGACCGCGCGAGCGGAGGGCCCCACGAGGGTATCACCCCCAGTCCACCGAGCAGCGCATGCCCACGACCCGACACGATGTGGTGCAACAACTCCAGGCACGACTCGCCGGCGTCGACTCGATGGACGAGGCCGCGCTCGAGCGGGAACACGTCCACGTCCTCGGCCGGAAGGCCGGGTTGCTGACGGCCGCGCTCAAGTCGATCTCCCAACTCCCCATCGAGGAACGCCGCACCTTCGGGGCGGAACTCAATCAGCTGAGGCAGCGGTTCGAATCCGCCTTCGAGGCGCGGCGCCGGACGATGGCGCAGACCGTCCGGTCGCAGGAGGACGACGTCGACCTCACCATGCCGGCCCGTACCACCTGGTCCGGCGGCATCCACCCGGTGACCCGGGTCATCGATGAGATCGTGGAGATCTTCCATCGCCTGGGCTTCGCCGTGGCGGTGGGGCCCGAGGCGGAAACCGAGTGGCTCAATTTCGGTGCCCTCAACTTTCCGCCGGACCACCCGGCCATGGACATGCACGACACGCTCTACCTCGACGTCGGCGGCGACCCGCCCGAGGGGGAGCGGATGCTGCTGCGCACCCACACGTCGCCGGTTCAGATCCGTACCCTCCAGGCATCCCCGCCCCCTGTGCGGGTGGTGATTCCCGGTACCTGCTACCGCAACGACACCTTCGATGCCTCTCACGCACCGGCCTTTTCGCAAATCGAAGGGCTGGCGGTCGATGAGGGCATCACCTTCGTCGACCTGAAAGCGACTCTGATCCACTTTGCCCACGAGTTCTTTTCCCCCGACACGAAGGTGCGGTTCCGGCCCTCGTTCTTCCCCTTTACCGAGCCCTCGGCCGAGATGGACATCGGTTGCCTTCTGTGCGGCGGATCCGGGTGCCGCGCGTGCAAGGGCTCGGGCTGGATGGAGATTCTGGGGTGCGGCATGGTCCATCCCAACGTGCTGAAGAGCTGCGACGTCGACCCCGAGCGCTACACCGGGTTCGCCTTCGGCATGGGCCCTCATAGAATCACCATGCTGCGGTACGGTATTCCCGACATACGGATGTTGTTTGAAGGGGATATGAGGTTTTTGTCGCAATTCGGGGAATAGGGAGTGGTGCGGGGTGCGGTGTGCGGTGGGGGATGAGTGCGCAGGGCGTAGGACGTAGGACGTGGGGCGTGGGGCGTGGGAGAACAGCCGATTTCCGATGCCAATAGCGAATTACTGATCACTGATCACTGGATCCATGAACATATCCCGCAAATGGCTCGAAGCCTTCCTCAGGCAACCGCTAGACACCCACGACCTCACCGAGAGACTGGCCATGCTCGGTGCGCCGGTCGATTCGGTGGAGCGGAGTCATGCCGGCCTGTCCGATCTGGTCGTGGGGCTGGTGAAGGACACCCAGCCACATCCGGACGCGGACCGGTTGAGCGTATGCACGGTGTTCGACGGCCAGGACGATTACCAGGTGGTTTGTGGGGCGCCCAACGTCGAGGCCGGGAAGCGTTATCCGTTTGCCCGGGTAGGGACGGTCATGCCCGGCGGCTTCACCATCGAGAAGCGCAAGATCCGGGGCCTAACATCCTACGGGATGCTGTGCTCCGCCAAGGAACTGGAGCTGGGAGAGGACGCCGGCGGTATCATGGAACTCGCCACCGACGCCGATCCGGGCACCGGTTTCCTGGAGGCCCTCGAGCTGGACGACGAGTGCCTCGAGATCGATGTCACGCCCAACCGACCCGACCTACTGGGACACAAGGGCGTGGCGCGTGAGCTGGCCGCGGGCTACGGCATCCAGTTCCGCCTGCCTGCCATCGAGGGTGATTACCCATCGGTGCCGGCGCCCGTCAGGGCCGATGGGGCCGAAGGCACCACCGGTGGGGTACGCGTCGCCATCGAAGACCCGGAAGGTTGCCCCCGTTTTCTCGGCGCGGTGATTCGGGGCCTGACCGTGGGGCCGTCGCCCGAGTGGCTCAGGAGCCGGCTCGAAGCGGTGGGAACCCGCTCCATCAACAACATCGTCGACGCCACCAACTACATCTTGATGGAATTGGGACAGCCGTTGCACGCATATGATCTCGCCACTCTGCGCGGGCCCGCGGTGATCGCCCGGCGAGGGGTCGCCGGGGAGACGGTGCTGACACTCGACGCTACGGAGCGCACCGTCGATGGCGACATGACGGTGATCGCCGACGAGGACGGCGCCATCGGCATCGGTGGGGTCATGGGCGGGGAGACGACCGAGGTGCGCAGCAGCACCAGGGACATCTTTGTGGAGTGCGCCAGTTTCCAGCCGTCCCGGATACGGCGGACCCGCTCCAGTCTGGGGCTCAGCACCGACGCCAGCTTCCGGTTCGAGCGGGGGGTCGATCGTTGGGCCGCCCCCGACGCGCTGCGTCGCTGTCTGGAGATCATTTTGGCGACCGCGGGCGGCACGCTCGACGGCGATCCGGTCGACGTCTGGCCCGAGCCGACCAATCCGCCGCGGATTTTTCTTCGCCCGGCACGGGTTCGGCAGGTGCTGGGTGAGGAGATTCCCTGGGAAGCGCTGGAGCAATATTTGGTGGCCATCGGCGCCACGGTCGTGTCCAAGCCCGACGATGGCCGCATGGCTGTGGACGTGCCCGGCTGGCGACCGGATCTGCGCGAGGAAATCGACCTGGTGGAGGAGGTCGCGCGGATGCACGGCTACCAGAACTTCTCCTCTGAGCTTCGCCCCTTCCGGGTGGGGAGGCTCCCCGATGCCCCGAGCGACGTGGCAGCCCGGGCCGTTCGCCGGGGGCTGTCGGCCGAGGGGTTGTACGAGGTAGTGACCATGCCGATGCACCGGGGAGAGGGGTCAGAGAGCGTCCCGCTGCTCAATCCGCTGTCGGCCGAGGAGGCTTTCCTCCGGCGGCGGCTGATCCCGGGCCTGGTGCGGGAGGTGGAGCGGAACTGGGCCCACGGCGTCCGGGACATACGGCTCTACGAGGTGGGGACCGTGTTCCGGATGGCGGGTCCCGGGGAGCGTCCCGAGGAGGAGATCCACGTGGCGGGGCTCATCAGCGGTCGCCGGCACCCGCGGCACTGGACCGATGGCGGCCACTCCGGCGACTGTGCCCAGTGGGATGTGGCGGCCCTGTTCCAGCGGGCCGTGGCCCTGGCGAATCCGGCGGCAACAGTGCAAGTTGAAGGGGGCTCGTGGGTTGCAGTGTCTGCCGCTGGATCGGTGGTGGGCCGCACCGAGCGGATCGACGCCGATGCCCCGCCGTGGGCGGCTCCGGTATACGGTTTCGAAGTGGTGCTCGATCCGGCCGAACGCCAATCGCAGCGCTACCGCGCTCTCCCGGAAACCCCGGGGTCCACCCGCGACGTGTCCCTGGTGCTGCACCATGACGCCACGGCCGAGGCGGTGGAGACGGCCATCAGGGCCACTCGCGGGACCCGGCTGGAGTCGGTGGAGGTCCTGAGCGAATTCAGCGGGGGAGACCTCCCCGCCGGCAGCCGGAGCGTGGCGTTCCGGCTCACCTTCCGCGACCCCGAGCGCACGCTCAGGGACGCGGAGGTGGACAAAGCATTCAGACGGATCCTGCAGGCGGTGCAACAGCAGGTTGGTGTCGCGCCCCGTGGAGTTGACGGCGGCGCGGCAGGGGAGTGAACGCGTGACCTACCAGCGGCCCGACATCCCCGCCCTCGCCGAACTGGAACAACTCGTTCGGCACGTGGGTGAAGAAGCCTCGTCGTGGCGCCGCCGCACGCTCAAGGCCGAGGCCGAGTTGGCCCGGGGCAGGGACGAGAGCGGAGCACTCGGCGGCCCGGAGTTGATAGAGTCCCGCCAGCGGATTCTAGGGCTGGAGGCGGAAAACCGGGATCTTCGCCAGCGCGTCGACGCGGCCCGCCAGAAGGTCGCAATCCTCATCGAGCGGCTGGCGTTCCTGGAACGGGATACCGTGGACGAGGCCTCATGAGCGAGAAACACGCGGTTCGGGTGACGATCGGCGGCGAGGAATTCACCGTGCGGTCCGAGCATTCGCCGGAATACACCATTGCGGTCGCTGCCTACGTCGATGAAGCCCTGGCACGGGTGAGGGAAAAGGTACCGATGGCCGATACCCACAAGGCGGCCATGCTGGCGGCCCTGTCGATTACCGACGAGTTGTTCCAAGCGCGACAGGGCGATAGTAACGCGGCGGCACGCATCGGCGCGCTGGCCGACGGGATTGCCCGGCTGCTGCCGCCCGCCAAGCGGGGACGGCGCGCCAAGGGGGCGTACGCCCGAACATCCTGAATATCCCACGGAGCCGCGCTCCGTGTTTGGAGATAGATCACATGTCCCAATCGCTCCTGACTTCCCTACTCGGGGGAGCGTTCGTCGGCCTGGTGGCCGCCATCGTTGGCATCCAACTCTACATTCGGAAGCAGCACCGGTCGGCGACCGGCATCGAAGTCGCGGCCCGGCGCGAAGCGGATAAGCTGATTGCCGATTCGCGGAAGGACGCAGAGTCCGCCAAGACGGCCGCCGTCCTGGCCGGCAAGGAAGACGCTCTGCGGATGCGGGAGGAAGCGGAGCGTGATTCGGAGCGGCGCCGGGAGGATCTCAAACACCAGGAGCGCCGGGCCGAAGACCGCGAGCGGGCGTCGGAGCGTCGGGCCGAGCAGCTCACCCGCCAGGAAGAGACGGTGGTGTCCAAACTGGAACACATCGTGGAGCAGGAAGTGGCCGTGGCCAAGGAGGAAAAGGCGCTCGACACGATGTTGCGCACCCAGCGCGAGAAGCTCGAGCGGATCAGTGGCATGGGCAAGGACGCCGCCCGGCAAGAGGTCCTCCGCCGGGCGGAGGAGGAGGCCAAGAGCGAGGCGGCGGCGCTGGCGCGGGACATCAAGGAGCAGACCAAGCGGACGGCGGAGCGGGAGGGCAAGCGGCTGGTCGCCATGGCGGCCCAGCGCCTCGCCTCTGATTACACGGCCGAGTCGACCGTGGCGGCGGTGACCCTCCCGAGTGACGAAATGAAGGGCCGCATAATCGGTCGCGAGGGGCGAAACATCCGGGCCTTCGAAACGGCCACCGGGGTCGACGTCATCATCGACGACACTCCCGACACGGTGGTGATCTCCTGTTTCAATCCCATCCGCCGGGAAGTGGCCCGCCGCAGTCTCGAGGCGCTAATCACCGATGGGCGGATCCACCCGGGGCGCATCGAGGAAGTGGTCGAGAAGATGCGCACGGAACTCGAGGCCCAACTGGTGGAACTGGGTGAGGAAGCGGCCTACGACACGGGCGTGCACGGCCTGCACCCGGAGATGATCAAGCTGGTGGGCCGGATGCGGTATCGTACCTCCTACGGCCAGAACATCCTGGAACATTCCAAGGAGGTCGCCTGGCTGGCGGGCTCCATGGCCGCGGAACTCAAGTGCGACGTGGCGCTGGCCAAGCGGGGCGCGCTGCTGCACGACATCGGCAAGGTGCTGACCCACGAAAGCGAAGGGACCCACGTCGAATTGGGCGTCGAGATGGCCACCAAGTACGGCGAGGCCGCCCTGGTGATCAACTGCATCCACGCCCATCACGACGACGTCCCGCACGAATCGACGGAGTCGGTGTTGGTCCAGACGGCCGACGCCATCAGCGGATCCCGTCCCGGCGCCCGCCGGGAAGCCTTCGAGACTTACGTGAAGCGGCTCACCCGTTTGGAGGCCATCGCCAATGCTTTCGACGGGGTCGAGAAGAGCAACGTCATCCAGGCGGGCCGCGAGATTCGCGTCGTGGTCCATCCGGAGCGGGTGGACGACGCCAAGGCCGCCAGCCTGAGCGACGAGATCGCTCGCAAGGTGGAGATCGAACTGCAGTACCCCGGACAGATCAAAGTCGTCGTCATTCGAGAAACCCGAGCGGTGGATTTTGCCCGATGAGCGCGCAGATTATCGATGGAAAGGCGATTGGTAAGGCCGTCAGAGCCGAGGTCGCCACCGAGGTGGCCCGCCTCACCGAGCGGGGCATCGTTCCGGGGTTGACCGTGGTATTGGTCGGTGAGGATCCGGCGAGCCAGGTGTACGTGCGGATGAAGGGACGGGCGTGCGATGAGGCGGGGATGAAATCAGGCACGGTCCGGTTGCCGACAACCGTCACCGAGGCGGAGTTGTTGGATACCATCGACCGGCTCAACGCCGACCCCACGGTGCACGGCATGTTGGTCCAGCTGCCGCTCCCGGATCACATCGACGAGGCCAACGTCCTGCTGCGCATCGACCCGCGGAAGGACGTCGATGGCTTCCATCCGATCAATGTCGGCAAGCTGGTCACGGGCGACCCGAACGGATTCAAGCCGGCCACTCCTTACGGGGTACAGGAGATGCTGATCCGGTCGGGCATCGAAACCTCCGGCGCCCACGTCGTGATCGTGGGCCGCTCCAATATCGTCGGCAAGCCGATGGCCAATCTGCTGATCCAGAAAGGACCCGGCGCCAACGCCACCGTCACCGTGTGTCACTCCCGGACCAAAGACATCGGGTCGGTCACCCGCTCGGCCGACATCCTCATCGTAGCCATGGGCAAGCCGGAGTTCATTACGGCCGACATGGTCAAACCCGGCGCCGCGGTAATCGACGTCGGCATCAACCGAGTCGACGACGCCACCAAGGAAAAAGGCTACCGGCTGGTCGGCGACGTGGCCTACGGTCCCGTGTCCGAAGTGGTCGCCGCAATCACGCCGGTGCCGGGCGGCGTCGGCCCCATGACGATCGCCATGTTGCTCAAGAACACTCTCCAGGCAGCGATGACGCTGTGAGTGCGCAGGTCGCAGGTCGCAGTGCGCAGGGATGTGCGTCGTGCGTCGTGCCTTGTGCGTGGGAGGTCGGATCGCGGCCCCCTGCGCACTGCGACCTGCGACCTGCGCACTAGAGCGTCCAGTCCCATGCCCACACCATCCCTATTCGACCAATCCCCAGACGCCGCAGCCTGGCCCGTCAGCAAGTTGACGCAGACGGCCAAGCGGCTCATCGAGAGCCAGTTGGGGCCCGTGTGGGTGCAGGGTGAGGTGGTGGGTCTCAAGCGCTATCGGAGCGGCCATTGGTATTTTGGCCTGCGGGACGCCGAGGCCCAGGTCCGCTGCGTCATGTGGCGAGACGATGCTTCGCAAATGAAGGAAGTGCCCTCCGAAGGGGCCAAGGTCTTCGCCTTCGGGTCGCCCACGGTGTGGGCCGAGCGCGGCGAATTCCGC
>SMVY01000083.1 GCA_004357415.1 Gemmatimonadota bacterium | reverse complement strand
TCGCCCCATCCATCCACCACGCGCCGGTCACCCGGTTTGCGCCGGCACCCACAGGGCTTCTCCACCTGGGACACCTGGTCAACGCGGTCTACGTGTGGGGACTGGCCCGCCGCCACAACGGCCGGGTGCTGCTCCGCATCGAAGACCACGACCGCGGGCGTTCCCGCGACCACTTTGAGTCCGCCATCCTCGACGACCTCGAATGGCTCGGCCTCGAGCCCGACGAGCCCCCGATCGAGGCACTGCGGCATGGTCCATCACCCTATCGTCAGAGTGACCGCGCTAGCCGGTATGCCGAGGTCATCGCAGGGCTGCGCCACCGGGGCTTGGTGTACCCGTGCCGCTGCTCCCGCCGCGACATCGCCGACACCGCGGTCGCGGCGCGGGGAGCCGAGACGCGCTATCCGGGTACGTGCCGCGATCACCGGCCCGACCCCGATGAGGCGGTGGGCAGTCGGGTGATCATGGAACCCGGCGAGGAGACGTTCATCGATGTGCTGTTGGGAACCCAGCGCCAGGATCCGGCTCGCCAGTGCGGGGATGTCCTGGTGCGGGACCGGCTGGGCCAGTGGACCTACCAGATCGCCGTGACAATCGACGACTGGGATCAGGGAATCGACTTGGTGATCCGGGGCGAGGATCTGCTCTCCTCCACCGGGAGGCAGATCCGGCTCGCCCGGCTGATCGGGCGGCCTGATCCCCCCACCTTCCTGCATCACCCGCTGGTGCTGAAACCGTCCGGAGAAAAACTGAGCAAAGCCAACCGGGACACCGGTCTGGCAGAACTGCGCCAAGCCGGCGTCAGCCCCGAAACGCTGCTGGGCGAAGCCGCCTTCCGTGGAGGGCTGCTAGAGGAGGCCCGGCCTCTGGAGGTTGAGGAACTTCCAGGCCTCTTCGGCTAGCCGGTGACTGAGCAGGACCGTCACTCTCCTACGCCTCTGTTCAGACTATTGTCGGCAACCCTACGCACCACGCACCATGCACAACCCACTGGCATTAGCACCCTCGTTCCCCTTGCGACGGTGGTCAGGTCCTGATCCGATTTGCGGTCTCGCCGAGGTCCGGTATGCTGAGCGCGTTCTCCGAGGCGGCCACCACGGTCGCCACGGCGGCGTCGCCGGTGACGTTGGTGACGGTCCGCATCATGTCCAGGATCCGGTCGACGCCGAGGATCAACGCGATGCCGGCCGTGGGCACCCCGATCGCTTCCAGAATGATTACCAGCATGATGATGCCCGCCCCGGGGACGGCTGCGGTTCCGATCGACGCCAGCACTGCGGTCAACACGATGGTCAATTGCGCGCCGATGCCGAGGCTCATCCCCAGCGTCTGGGCGATGAACACCGCCGCCACGGCTTGATACAAGGCGGTACCGTCCATGTTGATGGTCGCGCCCAGTGGTAACACGAAGGAGGACACCTCCTCGGAGACGCCCAACTTTTCTTCGACCTGCTCCATGGTGACGGGGAGGGTGGCGCCGCTGGAGCTGGTGGTGAACGCCACCAACTGTGCCGGGGCTATACCCTTGAAGAACGTCTTCCACGGCATCGGGGACATCAGTTTGAGGAGAATCGGATAGACCACCAGCGTCTGCAGCAGCAGCCCCATGATGACTGCGATCATGTAGAACGCCAGGGCGCCAAGGAGCTGCACGATCTGATTGGGGTCGTCGCCCGCTACCGAGGTGATGGTGCTGGCGATCAGTGAGAACACCCCGATTGGTGCGATCTTCATGATCAGATCGACCAGTCGGATGATGACCTGGGTAAGGCCGTCGAACATGCCGAGCAGTGGTTTGGCCTTGTCCGGGGGTATCTGGATCAGACCGATTCCCATGAGCATGGCCAGGAACACCACCTGCAACATGTTCCGGTTGTCGGATATCGATTGAAAGATGTTGGTGGGAACGATGTCCACCATGAGCTGCAAGGGGCCACGTTCCTTGGCCGTCGCCGCAGCCGCTTCACGATCGGACACTTGGGCCGAGTCCACCATGAGCTGCTGAGGGCCAGGTTCGTTGGCCGCCGGCGCGGCTGCTTCAGGGTCGGACACTTGCGCCAAGAACATGGCCGCCAGTTCCTGGCGCATGCCGTCGGGCACCCGGTCGCCGGGGCGGAGGACGTTCACGATCACCAGTCCCAGCGTGACCGCCACGACGGTGGTGCCGATGTAAATCCCGATCGTCTTGCCGCCGATGCGGGACAATTTCTTCAGGTCGCTGAGCGAGGCCACACCGGTGATGAGCGAGCCGAGCACCAACGGCACCGCGATGAGGCGCAGCCCGTTCATGAACACGGTGCCGAACGGGGTGATCCAGTCGTTGGTGAACGCGCCCCAGCCCCGGGCGGCGGCCAGGGTACCGTAGATCACCCCGAGGATGAGGCCGAGTATGATTTGCCAGTGGAGTTTGCGATACCAGGGCATGGTGTTCCCTATCAGGCTCCCGCGAGTGCTTGTGCCTTCGAATCGATTTCGGCCAACAGTGACCGGTACGACTTGGCAAATTTCTCGACCCCTTCCCGCTCCAGTTCCGCGGTGACGGTTTTGAGGTCGATTCCCACATCCGCCAGCGCCGCCAACTGCGAAGCAGCCTGTGCCATGGTCTCATGAATGCGCACGTTAGGCTCGCCGTGGTCGCGATAGGCGTCGAACGTGGCCGGCGGAAGAGTGTTGACCGTGTCGGGCGCGATCAACGCCTCGACGTAGTACACGTCGGACAGGCCGGGATCCTTGGCGCTGGTCGACGCCCACAGAGGACGCTGGACGTTGGCGCCCTTCTCCGCCAGTCGCTCCCACCGGTGGCTGTGGATGAAGTGCTCGAATTCCTCGTACGCCGTGGCGGCATTGGCGATGGCCGCCTTGCTCCGCAGCGCCGCCGGGGCGCTGAGGCCGTCGAGCATCGGATCGATCTTCGTGTCCAGTCGGCTGACGAAGAAACTGGCGACCGAGACGATTCTGTTGATCGGAAGACCCTTCCGAACCCGGGTCTCGAGGCCGGACACATAGGCGTCGACGACCTCCCGGTAGCGATCGACGTCGAACAGCAGTGTGATGTTGATGCTGATCCCCTCGCTGATGCACCGCTCGACCGCGGGAAGCCCGGCCGCCGTTCCTGGGATCTTGATCTGCAGGTTGGGGCGGTCGACCGCGTGCCACAGCCGGGTCGCTTCCTCCACGGTAGCGTCAGTCTGGTAGGCCAGCTCCGGCGAGACTTCGAGCGAAACCAGTCCGTCGGTGCCTCCGCTCGACGCGTGGAGCGCCGCGAACGCGTCGCACGCGGCCCGCACGTCGGCCACCGCCAGCGCCTCAAACGTCTCCTGGGCCGAGTGCCCCTGGGCGGCGTGCGCTCTGATGTCCGCGTCGTAGTCGGTGCTGCCGGCGATCGCCATCTGGAAGATCGTCGGGTTCGAGGTCATGCCCCGGAGCCCGTCGTCGGCGATCAGCGTGGCGAGCGCTCCCGACGTCAGCAACTCACGGGTCACAAAGTCGTACCACACGCTCTGCCCCAGTGCCGCAAGTTCCAGCAACGGGTTCTGTGCCATCAAGACCTCCCGCCCACGACGTCGCGAACCGTCGCGGCTATGCGCTCCGCCGTGAAACCGAACTTGGTGAACAGCGTTTCGGCCGGGGCCGACGCGCCGAAATGGTCGAGCCCGATGACCGCCCCGCCATCGGTGACGTATCGGTGCCACCCCATCGTGGTGCCCGCTTCTACAGCCACGCGCGCGGTGATCGCCGGGGGGAGGACCGACTCGCGATAGGCCTGCGGTTGCGCCTCGAACAATTCCCATGACGGGAACGACACCACCCGTGTCGCCGTGCCGGCCTCGGTAAGTGCCCGCCCGGCCTCCATGGCCAAATGGACCTCCGACCCCGAGGCCATGACGATTGCCTCCGGCGATGTCGGCGGTTCCACCAGTACGTACGCCCCGCGACGCAAGCCATCCGCCGCGGCGCATGTCGTGCGGTCGAAAATGGGCAGCTTCTGCCGGGACAACACCAGGACCGTGGGCGTGGTTCGCGATTCGACCGCGACTTTCCACGCTTCAATGGCCTCGTTGGCGTCCGCCGGCCGGATGACCGTCAAATTGGGAACGGCCCGCAACATGGCCAGCTGCTCGATCGGCTGGTGCGTAGGGCCGTCCTCACCCAGGCCGATGGAGTCGTGGGTCGTGATGTAGGTGACCGGTAGCCGCATCAGGGCCGCCAGCCGCATCGACGGCTTCATGTAATCGGTGAATATGAGGAAGGTACTGCCGTAGGGCCGTAGGCCGCCGTGAGCGGCGATGCCGTTGAGGCAGGCAGCCATGCTGTGCTCTCGGATGCCCCAGTGGATCTGCCGCCCGGCTGTGCCGGCGGAGAAACTGGTGGTATCGGCCAGCTTGACGCCGGTGCTCCACGCCAGATCGGCCGAACCGCCGATCAGGTTTTCTACCGAGCGGTCCAGCACCTTCAGCGCGCCGGCGGAAGCCTGGCGCGTAGCCAGCGGCCCATCCGACGGCTGATAGACCGGGAGATCGGCGTACCAGCCCTGGGGGAGGTCACCGGACAGCCACCGGTCGAGCGTCGCCGCCAGATCGGGGTGCTGCTCGCGGTAGCGGGCAACCAGCGCGTCCCACTCGGACTGCCACCGCTCCCCGCGGCTCACGGCCCGGCCCATGTCGTCCCGGACTGCCTGAGGTACGAAGAAGTGTTCGTCTATCGGCCAGCCGATGATCTCCTTGGTCCGCCGGATCTCGTCCTCGCCCAGGGGAGCGCCGTGGGCGCCGGCGGTGTTGCGCTTGGTCGGCGCCGGGTCGGCGATGATGGTCCGCAACCTGATCAGCGTGGGCCGGTCGTCATCCAGCGCCGCCGCCAGTGCTGCATCGATGGCGTTCAGGTCGTTGCCGTCGGCCACATCGACCACGTGCCACCCGTAGGCGCCGAAGCGCGCCCCAACATCTTCGGAGAAGGCCAGGGAGGTCTCGCCGTCGATGGTGATGTGATTGTCGTCGTAGATGAGGGTGAGTTTGCCCAGCTGGAGATGGCCCGCCAGGGAAGCCGCTTCACTGGCGACGCCTTCCATGAGGTCGCCGTCGCTGACGAAGGCCCACACCCGATGGTCGATGATGGGGAAGTCGGGGAGGTTGAATCGGTCGGCCAGCACCTGCTCCGCCATAGCCATCCCCACGGCGTTGCCCACACCCTGCCCCAGGGGCCCCGTGGTGACCTCGACCCCCGGCGTAGCCCCCCGCTCCGGATGGCCCGGAGTGGCCGATCCCCACTGACGGAACGCCTTGATCTCACCCAACGGGAGATCGTAGCCGCTCAGATGGAGCAGGCTGTACAGCAGCATCGAGGCGTGGCCGCACGAGAGGACGAACCGGTCCCGGTTGGCCCAGCCCGGGTGCTGGGGGCTGTGCCGCAGGTGGTTGCTCCACAACAGGTAGGCCGCTGGGGCCAGGGCCATCGGGGCGCCGGGGTGACCGGAGTTGGCCTGTTCCACCGCGTCCATCGTTAGGGCGCGGATGCTATTGATGCTGTGCCAGGCGATGTCGGGATTGTTGCGAGCCGGAGTCGTTGGCATGGCCGGCCGTTGTGGGGCGTGAAGGGTCAGGGGTCGATCCTCGGGGCGTGTCGAAACCGGGGGATTGGGCTGAGAAAGTAACCTATCGGCCGGTAGCCCGGCAGACCCCCGGCCGGCGACGATTTCCACCAGGGTACTTTCCTTGATACCTTATGCATCGAGGACAGGCACGCCATGGGCGGTAGGCCTGCGGCATGGCGAATCGACAGTGGGGTTTTGTGGGCAGATCTCCAAGAAAAGGGCGCACCACCGCGTCGAGTGCCACCCGGAATCAACTTCGCCGGTCCGGCGGGCGCTCCTACCAGGCGCACCGGGACTGGCTCGTCGACCGGCACGGCTCGATCTGTGCCTATTGCGGCGTCGAGACCGATCCCGACGAGATGACCCTAGACCACGTGCGGCCCCGCAAGGGCCAGTCGGCCTACGACCGGCCCGACAACCTGGTGCTCGCCTGCCGCTCATGCAACGCCGAAAAGGCCGACGTCCCTCTGCTCACGTTCCTGCTGGGCAAACGCTCCCGCGGAGTCTATCTCCTCCACTACGGCGACCACCTATCGGAAGCCCTCCAGGAACTAGCCCGCAAAGCCTCGGAGCGCCCCCTGCTGTCTTCCTGAACCCATTAATTCCCAGGTGCCCCCCACATCCCCACGTCCCACGTCCCACGCCCTCCCAACACACTACCCACCCCCCACCCCCAACGCTTCATTGACGATCCGCGCCTGCTCCGCCGAGTGCGCTGCGGGATACCCTTCCGCCGTGCTGGCACGGTAGGGCCGGCCCACGTACGTCAGGCGGACACTCTCGGGGAGGATGTTGCGCAGCCGCCCGTGAACGAATGCCCAGGCGCCCATGTTGCGCGGCTCTTCCTGCACCCATCGCACCTCATCGACATTGGGGTAGCGGGCCAAGACGTCCCGTAACTCCCCTTCGGGAATCGGGTACAGTTGTTCCACCCGTATGATGGCGATTCGATTGTTTTCCAGTTGGGCGGCCGCGGCGGCCAGGTCGTAGTACACCTTCCCCGAGCACAGCACCACTTTGGTGACAGCTGAGGCGTGTTCCCGCGCGCTGCCGTCGTCCAGCACGTGGTGAAAGCGGCCCTCGGCCAGATCCGTTAGTGACGAGGTCGCTTGCGGCAGTCGCAGCAGGCTCTTCGGCGTCATGATGACCAGCGGCCGCCGGTTGCTGTCCCGGCCCTGACGCCTGAGGAGGTGAAAGTACTGGGCCGGGGTGGTGCAGTTGGCCACCCGTATGTTTCGTTCGGCGGCCAGCTGGAGGAAGCGCTCGACCCGGGCGCTCGAGTGTTCCGGTCCCTGGCCCTCGTAGCCGTGCGGCAGCAGCAGGGTCAGCCTGGTCGTCAGTCCCCACTTGGTGAGCCCGGACACCAGGAACTGGTCCACGATTACTTGGGCGCCGTTGATGAAGTCGCCAAACTGTGCTTCCCACAGCACCAGAACGTCGTCGGCCGCGGCGCTGTAGCCGTACTCGAACCCGAGGCACCCCTGCTCGGAGAGAGGGCTGTTGTAGATCTCGATTGGGGCCAGGGCGCCACTCAGGTGTTGCATGGGTGAAAACGTCTCGCCCGTCTTGGCGTCGTGAAGGACCAGGTGCCGCTGGCTGAAAGTTCCCCGTTCGGTATCCTGGCCTGTGAGCCGGATTGGTATCCCTTCCGTGACGAGTGACGCCAACGCCAGCGCCTCCGCGTGGGCCCACTCGATACCCCCGTCCGGGCCCATTGCGGCTCGCCGGCGTTCCAGTTGTTTCTGGAGTTTCGGGTTGACGGTGAACTCCGCCGGCCAGGTGAGGAGCTTCTCGTTCAACGCCTCCAACTGGGACGCGGGAACCGCGGTCTGCACCGGTTCCTCTACCTCGGAAGCAGCCACGGGGGCCGGCTCGGTGGTCGGCGGGGTCGCTTTGAACGCCTCCTGGCTGGCGACCAGTCTTTGGTAGGCGGCTTCGCGCTCGTGATCGGCTTCATCGGCGTCGATGACTCCGTCCGCCACCAGCCGCTCGGCGTAGAGCGTCCGCACTGTCGGGTGCTGCTTGATCCGAGCCGCCATGAGCGGCTGGGTGTAGGACGGCTCGTCGCCTTCGTTGTGGCCGTAACGGCGGTAGCCCACCAGGTCGATCAGTACGTCCTTGTGGAATAATTCCCGGTAGTTCATCGCCAACCGCACCGCGCCCAGGCAGGCCTCGGGATCGTCGGCGTTGACGTGAATGATGGGAACGTCGAAGCCCTTGGCCAGGTCGCTGGCGTAGTGGGTCGAGCGGGAGTCACTCGGGTCGGTGGTAAAGCCGATCTGGTTGTTAGTGATGATGTGCAGCGTCCCACCGGTACTGTATCCCTTGAGGGCACTGAGGTTGAACGTCTCCTGGATGATTCCCTGTCCGGCAAAGGCCCCATCGCCGTGGATGATGACGGGCACGGCCGTCGTGGGATGGTGAATCGCCTGGGATCCCCGGCGTTGCGTCTGCTCGGCCCTGGCGCTCCCCACCACGACCGGTCCCACGAACTCGAGGTGGCTCGGGTTGTAGGACAACACCACCGTCACGGCCTTGCCACTCTCCGTTTGGTGGGCGCCCTCGGCACCGTGGTGGTACTTCACGTCTCCGGTACCACCCTCGGGCGTGAGCGCACCGACGTCGTCGAGGTCCTTGCCGCCCTCGAACTCGGCGAAGATAGACTCGTACGGTTTGTTCACCGTGTGGGCCAGCACGTTGAGTCGTCCGCGGTGCGCCATGCCGATGACGACTTTGTTGGCGCCGGCCTGGGCCGCACGCGCGATGGTGTCGTCGAGCATCGGGACCAGGACGTCCAGCCCTTCGATCGAGAATCGCTTCTGACCCAGATAGGCCTTATGAAGGAACTGCTCCAGCGACTCCACCTGGGTAAGCCTGCGAAGCAGAGCCCGCCGTTGCTCCGTGCTCGGCGGCGCGAGGTGGGCGCCTGATTCGATCTCTCCCCGAAGCCATACCCGCTCCTCGTGGGTGTCGATGTGTTCGACTTCGTAGGCGATGGTACCGGTGTAGCACTGCAACAGGTGGGGATAGGCGTCCGCCAGCGTCCGCCCCGGGACGTAGATCCGCAGGGCCTTGGCGGGGACGGACGCCATCGCTTCGGGCGTGAGGCCCAGGGGTTCGAGGTCGAGCGAGGGGTCGCCGTGCGGTTCGCTCCCCAGCGGGTCGAGGTGTGCCGCCAGATGACCGAAGCTGCGGAGTGCCCTGACCAACGCCATTCCCGAAGCCACGTGGTACAACTGCGAGCTGGGCACCTCGGCGTCCACCACCAAAGGGGCGGCTGGCCGATGCGGTTGCCGCTCCTCGACCGGGGCCGGCGCCTCCGACAATGCCGCCACCCCAATTGATTCGGCCACCCGCTGGTAGAAGTCCTGCTCGCCCTGAAGGAGTTGGTCCATGGTGCGGAGGAACTCTCCCGACTCCGCCCCTTGAATGATGCGGTGATCGTAGGTGCTGGTGAGCGTCATCACCTTGCTGACGCCCAACTCCCGCAACGCGTCCGGTGCCAGATCCTGGAGGCCCACTGGATAACCGATGGCCCCGACGGCGATGATGGTTCCCTGTCCGACCATCAACCGGGGCACCGAAGCCACAGTGCCGATGCCGCCGGGGTTGGTCAGGGTGATGGTGGCGCCCACGAAATCGTCGGGCATCAGTTTGTTGGTCCGGGCCTTCTCGACCAGGGCCTCGTAGGCCGCGTAAAATGCGCCGAAGTCCGTCAACCCGGTGTCGCGGATGACCGGTACCACCAATCCGCGGCTCCCGTCGCGCCGCTGCATGTCGACCGCCAGCCCCAAGTCGATGGTCGGCGGGGTGATGCGATACGGTTTTCCGTCGACCATGGTGAGGGTATTGCCCATGACCGGATGAGCCCGGGCAGCCTCCACCAGAGCGAAGCCGATGAGGTGGGTGAAGGAGATCTTGATGTTGCGACCCGCGGCGGCCAGCTTCTGGTTCAGTTCCCGTCGGCGGGCGTCGAGGTTGGCCACCCGCAGCTCCCGAAAGCTGGTCGCCGTCGGGACTGTGAGGCTCTCGGACATGTTGCCGACCAACCGGGCCGCCGGTCCCTTGATGAGCGTAGCGTGCTCGGGCGGTTCGGCCGAATCGGTCCCCGGAGGCGTCACCTCGGGCGCAGGGATCTCCGGGCCCGGCTCCGGCGCCACCGGTGGTACTTCTCCCACCACGCCGCTCTCGAACAACTGGCGCCACTGGGCGGGCACCGATGCGGGGTCTTGCAGGAAATCCTCATAGAGCGCTTGCGCGAAGCCCGCATTGGCGGTTTCGAAGACGTTGGGATCCACAGCACACTCCAAAAGGAACTGTCGGCATTCGGTCGAGGTGAGAAGATAACGTTCTCGCCAAGCGGTCGCAGGGCAAAGAGTTGGCTCCTAGGTAGAGGGGCGGTACATGGAGGCGCCCGGGCTTGCCGAGGCTGGGTGTCGCCGGTAATCTCCAGTCCATGTTCCGCCGTCGCTGGATCGTCATTGCCACCCTGGTGTGGACGCCCCTGCTGTCCTGTGATCGGGGACAGCCGAGGGCCGTCATCGGGGTCGTCTTTGGCAGTCCGGAGGCTGTACGGGTGGCCCAGGCCGTGATCGCCGAAACGGCACAGGAGGGAGAGCCTGTCATCCTCCTGCAACACGATCAGAGAGCC
>SMVY01000082.1 GCA_004357415.1 Gemmatimonadota bacterium | reverse complement strand
GCCAGGTACCCCAGCCGGTCCCAGCCGAGGTAGGAGAACACGATCAAGAGAAAGGCGGCGCTGGCGTTGCCGACCGGACCAAGGGCGGCCGTCGGCTCAGCCGTAGTCGCCAGGAGGCTTACCTGTCCCCGGCTGGCGGCCAGGCCGGCCAGGGCCAGGGCCAGGAGGCCCACGGCCTTGATGATCGACGAGGGCCGTTGGTATAAGGAAGCCCACTGGATCCCCAGGTAGTTGACGGTCCCCAGGATCGCGATGGTGCCCAGCGCCACAGCGGTCTTGCCGCTGTCGGACAGCGGGATGAAGTAGCCCAGGTAGTTGGCGGTGATGATCGCCAGGCCGGCTCCTGGGCTGGTGCGGATGATGAACAGTTGAGCCCAGCCGAAAACGAACCCGACGTACGGTCCGAACGCCCGGGTTAGGTAGACGTACTCGCCGCCGGTGTTGGGCATCCTGGTACCCAATTCCGCGTAGATGAGGCCACCGGTGAACGCCAGCAGGCCGCCGAGGACCCAGTAGAGGGCGATGGTGCCGAACGAGGAGTGGTAACCGGCGATTATCTGCGGGGTGGAGAAGATGCCGGCGCCGATGGTGATGCCGACGACGATGCTCACCCCGTCGACCAGGGTGAGCGACTTGCGGAGGGTTGGGTGGGGAGTGGTCACGACAGGCCGGCGATTGCCCCTGGTGCTGCGGCTTCATGTGCACCGGACCATCGCCGGTGCTCCGTCCGGCCACTCGACCGGACGAAGGCGACAATCACCGTTACCCAACCCAGACGTCGGCCTGGCCCGCTACGCCTTGTCCAAGACGACCACAATGGCTTCGCCTTCGATAGTGGCGTTGATCGTCATGGTGGAACCTGAGATCGAGTAGCTCAGTATCGTCTCGTCGGTGTCCCCGGGGTCGAGGGTGATCGTGGTGCTCGTGGACGTGTAGTCCCCCGTCTCCCCGCAGTTCACTTCCCCCGGATCGCAAAAATCGCCCTGGTCGCTGGTGAAGTTGAGCGCGTAGGTGCCGTTGGCGTTGAAAACGAAGCTCACACCCAAGGGGGGAATGAGGTTGGTGCCCCCGACCACGAAACTGGTGGCGTTCCAGGTGCCGACGACGGCAGGGTCGACCCCTGGTGCAGTGCTGTCGTCCGATGAGCAACCGGCGACGGTCCAGCCGAGCGCTAGGGTAAGGATGGCGGCGGAGATGGTCCGGCGGCGCAGGGCGATCATGGGTAGAACTCCTAGTAGGCAAGATGGTCTAAGATACAGCCCGCTGGCGGCGTTAGCCAGCGTGCCGGCCGAGCGGACGGAGGTGGGGACCGTATACACACGGGCCCCACCCCCAGTATTAGTAGGCGCCGGCTATACCTTGGTCAGGACTACCAAAATGGCTGTCCCATCGATGGTGGCGTTGACGGTCATGGTCGAACCGGAGATCGTGTAATTGAGGATCGACTCGTCGACGGTGCCAGGGTCGAGAACGATCTGCGTGTCCGTGGCCGTGTACGGCCCCGTCTCGACGCAGTCCGTGCCCACATCGCACAGGCCGCCCTGGTCGCTGGTGATGGTGATGGTGTATGAGCCGTTGGTGGCGAAGTCGAAGCTGAACGACATTCCCAGGCCGATGAGTTCAGTGCCCCCGGCATCGAAACTGGTGGCGTTCCAGGTACCGACGACGGCAGAGGGTGGCGCCGGGGGCGGGGTGGTATTGTCGAACACGATGGTGGCGCTCGTTCCATCGAGGTCGAGAGTAGTGGTCATGACCGTGCCCGAGATCGAGTAGTTGATGAACGTCTCGTCGGTGGTGCCCGGGTCGAGAACGATCTGAGTGGCCGAGGCCGTGAAGTCCCCGACATCGGAGCAGCTCGTGCCTGTATCGCAGATACCCGCCAGATCGCCGGTGACGGAGAAGGAATATGCACCGTCGCTGCCGAAGAAGAAGCTGAACGTCATTCCCAGGCCGATGAAATCGGTTCCCCCCGCCACAAAACTAGTGGCGTCCCAGTTACCGAGGACGGCGGGGTTGATGGCTCCGGGACCGGTGGCGTCTTCGTCGTCCGAGCAACCGGCTATGCCTACCCCGATGGCAAGGGCCATGACGGCGGTAGAGATCGTCCGGCGGTGTAATTCGATCATGCGTAGTGCTCCTGGTAGATAGAATGTGGTATACAAGAACCGGGTAAGATACCACTGACCTACGGTATTTGCCACCGCGGTGACGGAGCACCTTTCCACCGTCGGCTTCGTGTAGGTATCGTCGTGGGAAAGTGCTGGCTATCGGCCGCCTCCCCGTACGGATATTGATCCTATCAGGTGACCTCGAATGTGGCTGTCGCGAGGGTCGTCATTGGTCCTTCTCTCGCAGCATGATGAGCAACATCTTGAAGGCCGTCACCGCCGCTACCGCGTGGGGCACGTTGGCCGGGAGGCGGACTAAATCACCCGCGGTCGCCGTGGCGCTGGCCTGACCCACGGATATTCTGGCCTCGCCTTCCACCAGGTAGATGAGCGCGTCGAACGGCGCGGTGTGTTCGCTCAGTTCCTGGCCCTCGGCGAAGGCGAACAGGGTGGCGCTACCGCCGCTGGTTTTCCCCAGGATCTTGCTGACGATCGAATCGGCCTGGTATTCCACGGCCCCGGCCAGGGGACCCGGAAACGACTGGTTGTCCGCTGCCTGATCGCTCATGTGTCACCCTTCCCCCGAATGTGTCCTGACGCTCCTGGCTCAACATCAGCTTTCGGGGCCGCGGGCTATGGCCGCTGGCCCTGTTGGCCGACGAGGGCCGCGAGGTGTCGTTCGATCTGCCTCAGCTTGTGGATGATGATGATGTGCGTCTTCTTGGCGTCGATACCCACTGGGCTGTCGTCGCTGTGGATGAGTGCCGCGATCTCGTCGAACGTGGCCTGGTCAATTTCCATGAGCTCGTCTCCTTCTTAGTCTGCGTGGCCCCTGGCCCGATGTCCGGACATATGAGAAGCCAACACCTCAAGAATCAAGAATCAAGAATCACATATGTACTAGTCAACACCCCCCGCCGGCGTGTCTCCGTCCGCCAACAGCTCGCGTTCGGGATACGCCAGCGCCTCGACTCGCGCCTCTTCAATAGCCTCCACCATGGCCCTGGCCAGGTGCCGGTCCCGCCAGCGAACGCGGAGCGAGATGCTCCCGGGGCGTGCCGCCGGTATTCCGTCGAAGGCATCCAGCCTCCGGGCTCGTAGCTTCAGGCGCCGCGACGGAAATCGGGTGAGCCGCACCTCGGTGAGCCACGTCAGCGGCACCACGAGTTCCTCGTAGTCAAACTTTTCGACGTCGGTGGAGACGCCCCCGAGCCCGACGCTCTCGGTGCTCTGGTCCACGGCCCATTCGAAGGCCAGCGTGCCGCCCTCGAGGTGGAGCAGACCCCGCACCTTGTAGCTGACAGAACGTATCCCACTGGTGTCTATCGTGTCCTCCCCGGCGAGGCGAAGGCGAAAGGGTAGGGGGTCTGGAGTCACGGGCATGTTCTTTCGGAGATCCTTGTTCGCCGGAATTACCTGTAGGCGGATGGGAGATACCGGAGTGTCAACGCGGTCATCGTGCTCGGGCCAGCGATCAAGCTACCCGCAGGGGCCAAGAAAACTAGTTAGCGCGATACATCCCGGGGCATGATCAGCAACATCTTGCAGGTGCTTCAAGTCTTCGGCCAGGTAGACCGTGGCCATGCCGCCACTGCCCAACTCGCGGTGGATGGTGTATCCGTCGGCAAGGGCCTGGGTAAGCTGATCCAGCGGCTCGGTCATGGTTCCACGGTAAGACTACCGATTGGCCCCTAAGAAGCCAAACGCTCAAGCGCCTCACGCGATTCTTCTACGTAGCCCTGCAAGCTCTCGTCCGCGTGGAGCCAGACGTCCATCACATCCTGGTAATCCCTAACGGCCTGTTCGGTCTCGCCGAGCCGTTCTGCGACGCGGGCACGCTCCAGCGACCAGAAGCCGTGGGTCAATGTCAGCCAGCCGATGCCCGGCGGGCTCCACCGAATCGCCTCCCGAGCTTCTCGATCCTTCCCGGTGGCGATCAGGAGCCTTGCGTGCACCAAAGGCCAGTAGTGCATCGTCATGCCATGCTGGTCCGCGACGGCGAATTCAGCGAGCGCAGTCGCGGTGTCCCTCCGCGCCAGCGCCAGAAACGCCGAACTGACTCGGTTCTTGTTGTCTGCGCGTCTGCTGATGTACTGCTTGATCGAGGCCGTGTCACCCCGTTGGGCCCACCACCACGCCACCCAATCCAGCCCAGAGGAACCGTCGCTTGCCAGCCAGTCCTGAAATACCGAATCGGCTATCTCTGGCGGGACGCCGCCGTAGATTGCCAACTCCGGGAACACCGTGGGGAACCATCCTGCGTGGCTGTCACGGACGACCGTGTACGCCTCAACCAGGTGTCCTCGCTGGATCAGTTGGGCGCCGAGGTACCTCAGCGCAAAATTCCCATGGGTGAACAGGCACCGGAGATCAGGGCGAGCGTTGAGTGCACGGCCGATCTGGATGGTGCTCTCGGCGGAATCCACGAAGACGAGCAAAAAGCGGTCATAAGCAACGGACTCCACCACGCAACTGGAAAGGGTGTCGAGCAACTGATTGGTGACGATTGTGTCGGCGTCCGGGTCCAACAGCTGGGCAACCAACTGGATATTGCCCCCGAAACGCTCGGGTGGGTGGAACGGTGGCGTGAAATCTCGAAACGCGATGGTCAGTTGTCGTAGCGCCGGGAAGTTGCGCGAGATGCCCGCCACCATGAGGGCGGGTGCATACGCCAGGCCGTATCCAGGATCCTTCGTGAGGGCGCTGTCGAACATCCCGCTGGGCGTCCCCAGTTCGGCCGGGACGTCGATCAGATCTCTCAACTCCCAGCCGGCCACGCCCAGTGCCACCCAGGAATCGGGGTCGTGGGGAAACCGTCTGGTCATCCCCACCGCTACAGAGCGGCAGTCTCCGGCCCGGTCCTCTTGTAGGGAGTCGGGCACCTGGCCCAGTTGGATTCGGGCGATGCACGCCCCGGATTCGACCAGCATGCTGTCATGCATCGACTGGCCATGATTGGCGGCGTCGGCGAGCGACAGGTAGTGCCACAAACTGTCCTTTGGGAAAGGCCCGTAGCCCT
>SMVY01000081.1 GCA_004357415.1 Gemmatimonadota bacterium | reverse complement strand
GTATCTGTCCTTCATGCCGGATCAGAACGTAACGCCCGACGAGGCGCGGGCCATCGTGGAGTATCTGCGCTCGGCCGGCCCAGGCGATGCCGAGTAGATGTCTTAGTCCGTTGATCTTTTCCAATTCCCATGGGTGACCGGATAGCCGGTCGCCGGAGGATTACCATGATTCGAACAACCAAGTTTGCAATGGGCCTAGCGGCCGGGGTCGTCACGCTGCTGGTGGCTGGGTGCGGCGGTGGCACTCCCATTGGAGGGAATGGTGACGCGGCGTCGGCCGTCTACGTCGCTCCGGGTGACTACGACGAGTTCTACTTCTTCACCTCCGGCGGTTTCAGTGGCCACCTCGGCGTCTATGGACTACCATCCGGGCGGCTATTGAAGCAGGTCCCGATCTTCTCGCAGTGGGCCGAGAATGGCTGGGGCTACTCCGAAGAGACAAAAGCCATGCTCGAGACGAGCTACGGCTTCGTGCCGTGGGGTGATTCCCATCATCCGGAACTCTCGCAGACGGATGGCGTCATCGACGGGCGCTGGCTCTTCATTAATGAAAACAACACGCCGCGGATTGCCCGTATCGACCTGACGACGTTCGAGACGGTCGAAATCATCGAGATCCCCAATTCGGCTGGCAATCATGCGTCGCCGTTCGTGACGCAGAACACTGAATACACTGTCGCCGCGACGCGGTTCAGCGTTCCCACCCCGCAAGCCGATGTTCCGATCGAATCCTTCAAGGAAAACTTCTCCGGGATGCTTTCGTTCGTGAAGGTGGCGGACAACGGCCGGATGAGTATCGCCTTCCAGATCCTGGTGCCGGGATACAACTATGACCTGTCGCATTCGGGCAAGGGCCCGTCACACGGCTGGTCGTTCTTCACTTCCTACAACACCGAGCAGGCCAACACGCTGCTCGAGGTGAACGCGTCCCAGAACGACAAGGACTACATCGCGGCGGTCAACTGGATGAGGGCCGAGGAGTGTGTCGCCAATGGGCAGGGAGAGCAGTGGACGTCAAACTACGTCCACAACTATTTCAACGATCAGCATATTGCCGTGTCGGACATGGAGAACGGCACCACGGTCATCACGCCGGCCACCTGCAGCGACATGGTGTATTACCTCCCGACGCCGAAGTCACCTCACGGGGTCAACGTCGACCCGAGCGGCCTGTTGATTGTGGCCGGCGGCAAGCTGGCCGCGGTCGTCACCGTACATTCTTTCACCAAGATGATAGTGGCCATCGAGAACGAGGACTTTATCGGCGAGGTGGAAGGGATTCCCATCTTGCGATACGAGTCCATCCTCGCGGGCGAAGTGGAGAATCCGGGCCTCGGCCCCCTCCACACCGAATTCGACGGCAGGGGCTATGCCTACACCAGCGCTTTCATCTCCTCGGAAATCGTCAAGTGGAGCCTGGAGACGTTCGAGGTGGTGGACCGTATCCCGGCATACTACTCGATCGGCCACCTGTCCATTCCCGGTGGCGATACCAGGGAACCATGGGGCAAGTGGGTGATCGCCCTGAACAAGACCACCAAGGACCGCTACCTGCCGACCGGCCCGGAGCTGACCCACTCGGCCCAGTTGATCGATATCAGTGGCGACAAGATGCGTCTGTTGCTGGAGTTCCCGACCGTGGGCGAACCGCACTACGCGCAAGCCCTGCCGGCATCGCTGATCAAGGACAAGCAGGTGCGGATCTACCCACTCGACGAGAATCACCACCCGCTGGCCACCAAGACCGAGGCGGACGCACGGGTCGAGCGCGAGGGACGCAACGTCCACGTGTACATGACGACCATCCGGACTCACTTCGTGCCTGACAACATCGAAGGCGTCCAGGTGGGCGACTCGGTGTTCTTCCACGTGACCAACCTGGAGCAGGACTGGGACGTGCCGCACGGCTTTGCCATTACCGGCGCCAACACCTCGGAATTGCTCCTCATGCCGGGCGAGACCCGGACGATAGTGTGGCTACCGACTCGGATCGGTGTCTATCCGTTCTACTGCACCGATTTCTGCTCGGCGTTGCACCAGGAGATGCAGGGCTACGTCCGCGTGTCGCCGCGCGGGTCGAGCGTACCGATCTCGTTCAACACGCCGTAGCTGCAGGAACGAAAGCAAGGATCGGGGGGCGCTCATCGCTCCCCCGTCCTTTGTCTATATACATAAGGATTGTTCATGTTACGCTCATCGCGCGTCCTGATTGCGACGGCCTCCATCCTGCTGGGCCTGGTGTTCGTGTTCCCGCTGTGGCGCATCGACCTCAAGGCACCGCAGTATCCGGAAGGACTGGGGCTGTTGATCAAGATCAGCGACATTACCGGAGTGAAGCCCTATGACCTGCAGAACATCAACGGGCTCAACCACTACATAGGGATGAAGGCCATCGAACCTGATTCGATCCCGGAGCTGCGGTTCATGCCGGTGTTCGTCGCAGTGATGATCGCCGCCGGACTGCTGGTGGCAGGAACCGGGAACCGTGCTCTGCTGTACATCTGGGTCGGCGTGTTCCTCATCGGGTCCGTCGCCGGGCTGGTCGACTTCTGGTTGTGGTCATACGATTACGGCCACAATCTCGATCCTACCGCAGCCATCAAGGTGCCCGGCATGACCTACCAGCCACCTCTCATCGGGAGCAAGAAATTGCTGAACTTCGTGGCCACCTCCTGGCCCGGGTTGGGGGGGCTGGCGGCCATGGTGTCGGTCGGCATCGGGAGCGTGGTGGCTATCGGAGAATGGCGGCGAGCCCGCAGTGGCGCGGAGGCCACTGGGTGACCCGTGGCCGCCGTGTCTGGGGTGCGCTCCTCTGCCTGGTCCTGGTCCTCGGGTGTAGTCCGCCGGGCCCCAAGGACATCCGCTACGGTGAAGAGCTGTGCGACTACTGTCACATGATCATCACCGACCCCGCCTTCGCCGCCCAGCTGGTCACCCGCACCGGGAAGGTGCACGTGTTCGACGACGTTGGTGACTTGGCGGCCTTTACCACGGAAGGGCGTGTCCCGGCGGACGAGGTCCATGGCATGTGGGTGAATCTGTTCCTGCACCCCTCGGAGCGCGTTCCGGTAGCTGACGCGGTGTTCCTCCTGAGTGATCGATTCCGCAGCCCCATGAGCAGCGGCCTGGCGGCATTCCGGTCGGGCGAGATGGCGGACAGCCTGCGGAGTGAAATCGGCGGCGAGGTGCTGAGGTGGAGTGGGGTACTGAGCCGAGCCCGTGGGTCCCGCCGGGGCGTAGACGCTCAATGAACCGGGCCGTCATCTGGTCGGTGTGGCTGGGGCTCGTCACCCCGTTCACCGGGGGGACCGCTCAGGAGATCGTCGTTCAGAAGGGGACGTCGGTGGCGACACTCAGTGCGGCGCTCCGCCGTGCCCACCCGGGCGATCACATCGTGGTCCGACCGGGTATTTACTACGAACCTACCATCGTCATCGACGTCCCGGTCACCATCGAAGGCGATTCGGGCGCTGTGTTCGACGGCCGGGACGCCGAAGACGTCCTCCTCGTCACGGCCGACAGCGTAACGATCCGGGGCCTGACGATTCGTCACGTCGCCACCAGTTACATCGACGACCGTGCGGCCATCAAGTTCCAGGAAGTCACCGGGTGTGTGGCCGAGTACAACCGTATCGAGGACGCCTTCTTCGGCATCTATCTGGCCAAATCCACCGATTGCATCATCCGCCACAACGTGGCTATCGGACGGAAGACGACCAAGACCAAGTCGGGCAACGCGATTCACCTGTGGAATTCGCGAGACGTACTGGTGGAGGACAACACGGTGAGCGGCCACCGCGACGGCATCTACTTTGAATTCGTGACCGGCGCGATGGTTCGCAGGAACGTGAGCACGGACAACCTGCGGTACGGTCTGCACTTCATGTTCTCCCACCAGTGTGAATATTGGGATAATGTGTTCGCTCGCAACGGTTCCGGGGTGGCCGTGATGTACACCAAAGGGGTGACCATGGTCGGCAACCGGTTCGAGGACAACTGGGGCTCGGCGGCGTTTGGTCTTCTCCTCAAGGAAATCAACGACAGCCGAGTGGAGGACAACATATTCCGCAGCAATAGCGTCGCCATCCACGCGGAGGGTTCCAACCGGCTCACGGTCAAGGGGAACGAGTTCATCGCCAACGGGTGGGCCGTCAAGATCATGGCCAACTCTATCGATAACGAATTCACCCGGAATCGGTTCGTGGGAAACGCCTTCGACGTGGCGACCAACAGCCGGTCGAGTTCCAGCCGGTTCTCGGAGAACTACTGGAGCGCCTACCGAGGCTACGACCTCGACCGTGACGGTTACGGTGACGTGCCGTTTCGGCCGGTGCGACTGTTTGCCCTCCTGGTAGAGCAGTACCCGCCCGCCATCATTCTCATGCGAAGCGCCTTCGTCGACATGATCGACCTGGCCGAACGGGTCATGCCGATCCTGACGCCGGAAACGCTGGTCGACGAGCACCCGCTCATGGAGTGGCCGCAGTGACGTCTCCTGAGCGGCTTCCCGTGGTGCCGCCGGTGGCTCCCACCACTCCGCGACTGGTGACGTCGACCGCTGCCATCGTCGAGGTGACCGACCTCGGCAAATCGTTCGGCGGCCTAATGGCCCTCGACGGGGTGAGCACCAGCTTCGGTGTGGCACGGATCACTGCGGTGGTCGGCCCCAACGCCGCCGGGAAGTCTACGCTCATCAAGACTATCCTCGGCTTGGTCCGGCCGGATCGCGGTCGCATCATCGTCAACGGCCACGTGGTGACCCAGGACTGGGATTATCGCCGGGGGATCGGCTACATGCCCCAAGCCGGTCACTTTCCCGAGAACCTCACCGGCCGGGAAGTGCTGTCCATGCTGAAGCACTTACGCGGGTCGAGCGCCGAACTCGATGAAGAACTCCTCGACGCTTTCGCGTTGAGGCCGGAATTGGGCAAGCAGGTCCGCACGCTGTCCGGAGGCACCCGGCAAAAGCTCAACGCCGTGATCGCCTTTCTGTTTCGGCCAGCGCTGCTGATTCTCGACGAGCCCACCGCGGGCCTAGACCCGGTCGCCAGCGGAATCATCAAGGACAAGATTCTCCGGTGCCGGGAGTCGGGCACCTCCGTCGTCCTGACCAGCCACATCATGAGCGAAATCGAGGAACTGGCCGACTCAGTGGTGTTCCTGTTGGAGGGGCGCATCCAGTTCGACGGCCCTCGCCTGGAACTGCAGCGTCTGACGGGGCACCAGAGCCTGGAACGAGCCATCGCCGCGCTGATGCAGGGAGGGGCGTCGTGAAGAGCACGGGGAAAATCCTGCGCTACCAGCTGCGCGATGTCATTCGCGGGCGTTGGATTCTGGTATACACGCTGGTCTTTCTTCTCATGACCGACGTGTTGTTCCGGTTCGGCGGCAGCGGCGAGCGTGTCGTCCTGAGCCTGATGAACGTGGTGCTCCTGCTGGTGCCGCTGGTGAGCATCATCTTCGGCACGATGTACCTCTACCACGCCAGAGAATTCATCGTGTTGCTTCTGGCGCAACCGGTCGACCGGACTTCGCTGTTCCTCGGACTGTATGGCGGCATGGCCATCCCGTTGGCCGGGAGCTACGCCGTGGGCGTGGGGCTTCCGTTCCTGTGGCACGCCGGAGGCGGAGGCGGAGGCGGGTCGGCGCTGGGCGTGTTGCTCCTCACCGGGGTGCTGCTGACCTGCGCCTTCACCGCCCTGGCGTTCTTGGTGGCCGTTCTCTTCGAAGACCGGGCCAAGGGATTCGGTGCCGCCGTCTTGGTGTGGCTTCTGGCTGCCGTGGTGTACGACGGAGTGATCCTCATCGTGGTGACCTCGCTGTGGCGCTATCCCCTCGAGCGGCCCCTCCTGGTCCTCACCATGCTCAACCCCATTGATCTCGGCCGCGTCTTCCTCCTGCTGCAGTTCGACATCGCCGCGTTGATGGGATATACCGGCGCCGTCTTCAGCCGCTTCTTCGGTAGCGCCGTCGGCAAGGGACTTGCCCTGACCGTGCTGGTGGCGTGGAGCGTCGTGCCACTCCTTGTCGGGCTCCGCCGGTTCCGGATGAAGGACTTCTAGTCACGGCCGAACCGCTTGACGCGCGGCACCGCGTTGACGGCAAAGAGGACCACCGCGGCGAGCTCCGCCAGCCGGCCACCGGCGGCCAACCCAGCATGACCCACCACCGAGCCCAGTGCGGCCCCTGCCACGCCCAGGTTGAGGAATAGCGCCGCCAGCACCACCGGCCACACCGGTCCCCGCACCGGGGCAGCGGCGTGTTTGGGGAGGATCCAGTAGGCCACGCCCAGCGCCAGCTGGACCATCCAGCCGAACAGCAGCATCTCGGCGTGGATCGGCCAGGCACGTGCCACTAGAGCGGGGAGTTGGTAACCTGCCTTGACCCCCATGAGGAGTGTCCCCACCGCGGCACCGGCGACCAGGTATACCAGGGACGCGCGAACCAGGACCGCCGTGACCGGCGGCATCACCGGCCGGTCCCCGTTCGAGGCCAGATGTTGGCCGTGAACCCAACGGCGGCGCCAAGGTGGCACAGGGCCGCTGTCATGAGCAGCGGTCCGCCGGCCCGGCCGAGGTCGAACGGCTCGGCCAGTATCCGGAG
>SMVY01000008.1 GCA_004357415.1 Gemmatimonadota bacterium | reverse complement strand
GCTTCCTTCGCCGTTCCCGGGGCACGGGCCCGTGTCCGTGCCCGCAAGTGAAACACACTCACCCGGCGAGCGGTTCCACGGCTCTCGCGAGGCCCTGGGGCGGGGCGGCGTAGGGATCAGCTGGCCTCCGCCACGAAGATTTCCTGCCAATAGGCGCCGGGATCGGCGTTGTGGCGCCGGACGGCGGCCCGGGCCCGGGCCACGCCATCCATCCCAGGCTCCCGGTATTGCAGAGTTTGTTCCTGGCGGTACCTTGGACAAACAGTCCCCGGCCCTGCCACTCCGCCAGGAGGCTGGATTGGGCCGACTCATTCCACCACGAACGGCCTCGGGAGAAATCATGCGACGATCGTGTCTCATGCTGTTTGCCTTCGCATGGGCGGCGCCCCTCACCGCACAGGAACTCTCCCCGGAACTCCGAGAGTTGGTGCTCCGCGCCCAGCCTATACAATTCGAGGATCCGGAGTGCGGCATCAAGCCGGGGCATTTTCGGGTCGGAGGAGCGGCGGTCTACATCGAGACCGCCATGGGGAACAAGAGCAACAGGGAACGGTTGTTGGAGGACTCGCGAAGAACCGTTGCTGAAGCGATCACCGACGACAAACAGGGCGACAACCCGGGAGCCTGGTACATCCTGGGCCGGGTATATCTCTATCAGGCCGATATCCGGGGAGCCGACAGTTCTTTCATCCGGGTCGAGGCGTTGGCTCCGGAATGCACACCTGAAGTGGCAACGCTTCGCCGCAACACCTGGATCGCCATCCGGAATTACACACTCGGGCAGATGCAGCGTTCCGAAGTCGACTCGGCCCTAGCCACCTACCGGCTGGGCCTGCAGATCTACCGGGGTGAGGCTGACGCGTACTACGTCATGGCCTCGATCCAGAGACGTGCCGAGAACCCGGACAGCAACCTTTACTACCTGAACGCGGCGCTGGGTGTCGAAGACACGACGGAATCCGGGGTGCGGGTTCGCCGCAACGCCGTGCGGCAATTGTCGAGGATCTACGCCGACGCCGGAGAGGTGGACAGCGCGGTGAAGTACCTCCAGGTAGTCGCCGACATGGCGGCCGCCAAGGATGACACTACCTCGTTGTGGTCGGCGCAGTCCCAGATCGCACGCACCTATTTCACCGGGGAGCGCTACCCCGAGGCATTGGTGGCGTTCCGGGTCCTGGCGGCAAGCAAACCCGACAACCAGATGATTCAGCGCAACATCGCCTCCGTGTTCCAGGCCATGGGACAGATGGACAGCGCCCAGGCGGTCATGGCTGGTCTGGGTGGCGCCGGCGGGGCTACGATGGACACGACCTCGGCACGATTCCTCATCGGCCGCGGCGTCAACAAGTTCCAAGAACAGAACTACCAGGCCGCGGCGGTCGATTTCATCCGCGCCCTGGAAACCGAGCCCAGCAACCGGCTGGCCATGATCAATCTGGGACTGGCATACAACAACCTGAAGGACGGCCCCAAACTGGTTGAGGTAGCGGAGCGATCCATCGCCCGTGAACCGCTGCACGAGTTGTCATACCAATTTCTGGTGCAGGGCTACGTCTATCAGCGGAACAACAAGGCCAATGACGCGACCAACCGGCTCGACGGCTTGCCGATCACCATCGACAGTCTCACGGTCCAGGACTCGCCAGGACTCATGACCATCACCGGCGTGGCTTTCGGCCGCGACAAGCCCGCCGCGGCCATCAACTTGGTGTTCGAGTTCATCGGCGAAGACGGCGCGGTCCTGGCATCGTCCGAAGTGGCCATCCCGGCACTGGAGCCCAAGGGCCGCTCCGAATTCGTGGCCCAGGGGAACGTCGAGGGAATCGTCAACTGGCGCTATCGGGTACGGTGAGACGGAATCAGGGGTGACTCTCTAGTACCAGCTCGAGGGTCACGATCTCATGACCACGCAGATCGATCACCAGCCGGTTCCCGGTACCGGGGACCGGCTCGAGCCGTTCCTCCAGGAGATCGATACGCCAAGCCTCGATGATAGCGCGTCCCACCGTCACGGTCTCCTCGACCGGGTCGCCGGTCATGTTGTACAACCGAACCACCAGGGAATCCCGGCGGTCGTGCTGCTTGACGGCCGTGACCATGGTCTTGGCCGTGGCGACTTCGAGGAGCCCCTGGCCACCTGGGACGTGTCCGGCGGCCACACCCTGAACGGTGGGGATGGGCGTGTGGTAGGCGCTGCTCAGCCGGGGCACCCCGGCCGCGAGAGCCGGACCGGTGAACGAGGCCACGGCGTAGCGGAAATGCTGGGGCCCCAGGCACTGGGCCTCGGGTGTGGGGATCATGGGACCGGCGTTGGTGTGTTTGCGGGTGGCGAAATCGTCGCGCGACAACCAACCCACCGCCCGAAGCAGGGTGAGCCATAGAGTCACTTCCCCGGCGGCGTCCGGGGTAGCCTGAATTTCGGGCAATCCCCGGTTCAGCAGAACCAGGCCCCGGGTGCCGTCCTGGATGAGACTGAAGTCCTGCTGCGGCCAGGTCCCGGTGGGCGGCTGCACCCAATCGGGTCGCTCCGGCCGGCTCAAGGGCCGCTGGGACAGGATGAAGTGGCCATCGGAGAGCACGGTGTCGCTGACGATGCCGGTGGGGAACGCCGTGCGCAACCGGTGGTCGCGAGCCCGGTTTTCGATGGTGAGGTCGACCTCGACCACCGGGCTGCCGTGCCGGAGCGTCAGCCGAAGCCGAATGGCGCAGTCCGCCAAGGAGGTCGAGCGGGTAGCGCGGTCGGGCATGATCGACTCCGGGAGAGCCCAGACCGCACTCAGCTCCAACCGGGCCAGCCAAGGTGACTCGACCAGGAGCCGTACCCGGCCCGCCACACCCTCGCTGGTAACGGTCCCCGGCACCGCACCCGGGGCGAAGTCGTACTCGTCGCCGACGTCGGCTTCGTCCACCAGGCGATTGAGGCCCTGATATCGGGCACCGCTCGCCTTGTCATGCAGGTCGAACGTGCCGTCGGAATGGAGCTGGACCCGGACCAGGTCGTTCTCCACCCAGTCGGCCCCGGCACGGATCGATCCCTGCTCCGCCGCCGCACCTCGCCCCTTCGTTCCGGACGAAGCTTGGAGACGGTAGCTGACGTGGCCCACGGGTGGCAGCCCGGAAGCCAGGATGTGCATCTGGTAATACCTGTCCGCTGCCTCGCCCTCGACGTCGGCCATGACGCGATCGCCCAGCGACTCGACGGCGTGTTCAAACGCGTCGAGTTGACGATCCCCCTGCCACTCGGTAAGGAAGTCGGTGCCCCAGAACCGTGCCACCCGGTGGTACCGAACCAGGGCAAACGGCACCGTGTGCCCGTCCCCATCGATCAGTTCCCATCCTTCCCTCGGTTCCGACGAATCGGGCAACACCACCAGACGCTCGAGCACTTCGGTCCGGCGGAACGGCAGCGGGTTGAACACGACCAGGATCGACCCGGCATCTCCTTCGGACTCGGGAGCCACACCCGGAGCCAGCGCCCGGAGGTGATCGCGCACCAGTTGATCGCCGGTGTGCAGCACCCCGTCGAACCGTGTCATCATGGCCCGGTGCACGGCATCTACGCTACAGCCGCAAATGGAGTCGTGCGGATGATTCTGGAGCAACGATTTCCAGGCGCTGTCGATGAGCCGGCCGGGATACGATCTGGCACCGAGGAACTGGGTGTAGGCGGCCAACGGCTCGACCACCCCGGTGAGCAATGACTGGGCGGCGTCGTTGGCCTGTTTGAGATACATCCTGGCCGACCACACCCCGGGAAGGATCAACTGCCGCTTGCCGCCGAGAAATTCGCCCCGGTGGCGCCGGCGAGCGTAACCTCCGGCTTTGACGGCATCCAGGTATTCCCCGAGGCTGGCATGAAGGAATTCCGTGTTGGGAAACGCCTGCCGCAAAGCTGCCAGCACCTCACCCATGCGTTGCTGCGGCGGGTCGTGGTCGCACCCGTTGCTCAGGAGGCAGATGTCCCCCTGGGCCAGGGGGCGCATGCGCTCGAACAGTGCGCCCACCTGGGCCACCGCCCTCGCTGGGTCGATGGCTCGCTCCGTTGGCGCCTCGGACATGGCCTCGAATCCGAGCCCGCCGGCGGCACAGTAGCCGTCACACTGATTGACGGCCGTCACCGTGCTGCCGTCGGGCGCCTGCCACAGGAATTCCCAGCCGAGGTCGTCGAGTTCGTCACCGGTGCCGCGGGTGAAGACGAAGGTGTCGATGCCGGCGAGCCTCAGGATTTGCGGCATCTGGGCGATGTGGCCGAACGAGTCGGGGAGGTAGCCGACCTTCTGGGGCGGCCCAACTTGACGGGCGACTCGGTCCCCGACGATGAGGTTCCGCACCAGGGCCTCGCCACTGACGAGAAACTCATCCGGGAGGACGTACCACGGACCGACGGCCAGCGCGCCCGCCTGCACCAACCGGGACACGCGAGACCGGTCCTCGGGATGGATCTCGAAGTAGTCCTCGAGCAGAACACTCTGCCCATCGAGGAGGAAGTGGTGAAAGTCGGCATCGTGTTCCAGCGCGTCGAGCGCGCGGCGGACGACATCGACTAGGCGCACGCGAAACCGGTGAAACGGGAGGTACCATTCCCGATCCCAGTGGGTGTGAGATACGACGTAGGCCCGGCGGGGCCAGGAGGCACGTGGTTCCGTCATGGAGATTCCGGTGACCGGCCCCGCTGGATGGCCGGACGCCGCGGAGCGACGCTACTCGACGGGCTCGAGATCGTCGGGGGCAGCGAGGTACTTGCCGGCGTGGGGACCGGCTGGATGGTGCAGCCAGATCCGGTCACTGTCACCCTGCCGGTCGAGGTCGCCGTAGTAGACCTGGTCGAGTACCACCCACTCGGGGGCATCCTGATCCCTCCGGCGGAGTCGGAATCGGGCCACGGGTATCAGTCCTCTACTGGAGGCTCGAGCACGCGCGCCACCACCACGGTGACGTTGTCGGATCCTCCGTCATCGAGCGCCATCTGCAGCAACCGGTTGCAGATGGCTTCGGCGCTGTCGGGCGAACCGAGTTGTTCCCGCAGCTCGACGTTGGATACGTGTTTGGTCAGGCCGTCGGTCGAGAGGAGCAGCATGTCGTCGGTGTGCAGATCGAGGGTGTACACCTCGGGGGACGCCGTGCCGCCGATGGCGCTCGAGAGGATATGGCTGAAGGGCGAATGTTCGGCGGTCACCGCGGACATGACACCCTGATCCACCAGGTCTTGGGCGACGGTTTGATCGCGGGTGATCTGGCTCAACTCGCCGTCGCGGAACAAGTAACAGCGGCTGTCTCCTACCTGGACCACGTAGGCCCGCCGGTTGACGACATTGACCAGCGTCAAGGTGGTAGCCATCCCTTCTTGCCCGGGATGGGCCTCACCCGCCTGCTGGACGTCCTCGTGGGTGCGCATGACCGCCGTGCGCAGCTCCTCGATGAATCGCTCTTCGGCGGCCTCGTCCACGGTGTAGTAACAGCGCATGGCCTGGGTGACGTACCGGGCCACATTCTCCAGGGCGGTCTCGCTTGCCTTCTCCCCCGCCTGCAACCCGCCGACCCCGTCGGCCACCATGAGCAACGCGGCGCGGCCGGGCCCGGTGAGTTGGCCTAGGTCAGAGTCCTGCAGGCTGGTCTGCTCGATCTCGACGAGCTTCATGAGTGACGCAATGAGGAACTGGTCCTCGTTGACGCTGCGGACCTTCCCGATATGGGTGGCTCCGTAGGCGTCCAGGCCTCCACTCCTGAGCGGCATCCAGTACTCCTCAACGGTTCGGGTCTACCGAAGAATGCAGGCCCCCTACCCGGGAGGCAAGGCCGCAAGATCGCTAGAGATAGGGGGAGAACAGCCGGGCCACTCCGTCGCGCAGCCGCACCGGCAGGGGCCGCCCGTTGACTTCCGCCAGAGTCACCGGCCGGGCCGTCTTCCGCTTGGCGGCGATGAGCTGCTCCACCGCTCCAGCGAGCTGGGGATCGTAGCACTCGACGTTGAACTCGAAATTCAATCGCAGGCTGCGGGCGTCCCAGTTGGAGGAACCGAACATGACCCAGTGCCGGTCGACGACGAAGAGCTTGGTGTGGTCGAACGGCGGCTGGGTGAGCCGGATATCCACCCCCCTGATCAGCAGCTGCCACAGGCCGGCGGTACTGGCCCACTGGACGAAGCGAAGGTTGCTCTTCTCGGGGATCAGCACCTCCACGTGTACCCCACGCATTGCCGCCGTGTTGAGCGCCGTGACCAGTGTCTGATCGGGTATGAAATAGGGAGTTACGATCTCGATCCTCTCTCGCGCCTGGGCGATGGCCCCGAGAAAAGTCCAGCGATGGGTTTCGAAGTTCTCATCCGGGCCGTCGGGGACGCCACGGGCAATGGAGGTCCCGACGGATTCGAGCGGTGGCCTCCAACTGTCGTCCTCCAGCCGCTCGCCGGTAACGAACAGCCAATCCTCGGCGAAGGTGTCCAGCAGCTCACGCACCACGGGTCCTTCGATACGAAAATGCAAGTCCTGGATCGGATGATCCGGCTCCCGTTCCAGGAGACTCCCCTCACGGATGTTCATCCCTCCAGTAAATCCGATCCGGCCGTCGACGACCAGGATCTTGCGGTGATTCCGCATGTTCATGTAGGTCATCTGGGCCGGTACCCAGGTATCCAGGAACGCAGCGACCCTGACGCCGCGCTCTGCCAGCACCTTGGTGATCCGAGGCTTGCCGTACTTGGCCCCGACACCGTCGACCAGCACGCGGACATCCACGCCGCGATCAACAGCCCGTACCAGCGCCTCCACGAACATCCGTCCGGCGGCGTCGTAGTCGAAGATGTAGCTCATCATGGCGATGCTGACGGACGCGGAATCGATCGCTTCCAGCATCGCCGGATAAGCCTCCTCGCCATTCACCAGTGGCTCGATGCGATTGCCGTCGGTCAGTGGCTGGCGGGTGATCCCGTCGACCAAACTGGCCAGGGTGGCGAACGGGTCGCCCTGGGGAAGCATGGCGCCGCGCTCCTGCCGTGGCAGCAGATCGACGGCACTCGAATCGGACGGCAGGAACAGCAGGCTCCGGCGAAGCTTGCCGGCCTTGCGTTGCAGCCGGTTGACACCGAGCACCAGGTAGAGCATGGCGCCGATAAATGGCGACAGCCAGATGAGACCGGTCCAGCCGATGGCCGCCCGCACGTCCCGCTTGTAGAGGATGACGTGGGCCGAGGTGACGACCGCCAGGGCGAACGCGGCCAGAGACACGACCCAGGGCCATGAAGATTTGATAAAGTCAGTCACAAGGTTCTATGAAGTTACAGGATCGGACATTCGGCCTTTTTTATCGGCCACCGGAACCTCCACCACGCGGGCGGGCCCAGACGCACTGGGTTTGCCTGCAACCGGAGGAATCGCTACTGGGGATTATACGGACCCCTGGGTCCGTAGTCGACCCCGCGTGGATGGGTAACACTTCCAATACCGCCGCCAGCCATCGAGTGGTAATGATGGTCCGTCATTCGTGCGTGCCCTCAGTGAACTAAGCCCCGAGACGGAATCATGATCAGCTACACCAAGCGTCCATCGACATGGCAGCGAGCGCGGTTGGCGTGGTCGCTCGCCGTGCTCACGGCGGTCCCTACCGCCGCCCTGGCGCAGCAAGACACGACCGCAGCCCCCATCGAGCTCGAACCGATCACGGTGACGGCGACGCGAACGCTGCAGCAGGTGTTTCACACCGCCAATCCGGTGTTCGTGATCGACACGGCCGGCATCCGACGGCAGACGCCCAACACGGCGGCCGACCTGTTCCGGCGCCTCCCGGGGCTCGACATCAGCGGGGTAGGCCCCAACCAGACCCGGCCGATCATCCGAGGCCAACGGGGACAGCGCATTCTCCTGTTGGAGAATGGGTTGCGACTCAATAATGCCAGGCGCCAAGTAGAATTCGGCGAACTCCCTGCCCTGGTCGATGTCAATCAAATCGATCGCGTGGAGGTCGTTCGTGGTCCACTTTCGGTCCTCTACGGCACCGATGCCATCGGTGGAGCCATCAATCTCATCAAGCGGACCTACCCCAGCGCGGCCAGTGAAGGCCTCCACGGACAGGTGGCATTCCTGGCCAGCGGCCGAGACGACCAGGTACGGCCCAACGGCATGCTTGCGTGGCGCGGGGGAAAGGTCGGGGTGCAAGCCAGCGCCACCTATCGCAAGGCCCAGCCGTATACCGCACCGTCCGGAACCTTCGGCGCCATCACCCTGCCTACCGAAACGACGGTGTTCGACACCGGCCTCGAGGACGAGAGCTATCGACTGGGGGTCGGCGTCGACCTCAGCGATCGGCATGCGGTCTACGGCGAGGCCTCTTACTACCAGGCGCGGGATGCCGGCTTCGGCCGTATCGACGAAGCCCTGTTGGGCCCCGGCTCCCCGTTCATCCAGATCCTCTATCCCGACCAGCAGGTATCCCGCTTCACGCTCGGGTATGATGGCAAAGGGTTGAACTGGGGCATCGCCGACCGCCTGGGCATCAAGGCTTACTACGGCCGCAATCAACGGGATCTCGACATCAACGTGTTCATCCCGTTCGGACCGGGAGCGGGACTGGCGACGACCCAGAAGAATTTCACCGACGTCAAGACGGCCGGAGCCCGGCTCGAGATCATGAAGGTCATCGGTGGCCGCCACCTGTTGACGTACGGACTGGATTTCTTTCAGGACCACAGTGACAACACGGACGTCCGCACCCTAACCTTCATCGGGGGAGGACCGCCGCCGTCGGTGGATTCTACGCCGTCGGTGCCCAACGCCACCTATCGGAGTGCCGGCGCCTTCGTGCAGGGCGAATTCCACATCGGCAACCGCTTCACCACCGTCCTTGGCGTTCGCGGTCAAGAAGTGCGAGCCAAGACGCGGGAAACACCACATCTCACTGCTCCGCCCGAGGAAAGCGTCGATCGCACGGTGGTAGGGTCAGCAAACATGCTGTTTTCCCTGACCAGCGAGCTGAACCTGATCGGGGCGGTCGGCCGTGGGTTCCGCGCGCCCAACATCACCGAGTTGTTCTTCAGCGGCTTCACGCCGGAAGGTCAAGCGTTCCAGCAGCCGAATCCGGATCTCCAGGCCGAAACGAGCGTTAACGTCGATGTGGGGTTCAAGTGGCGACGGCGGAACCTGTACGTCGAGGCTTTCCTTTACCAAAACACCATTCGCAACGGCATCCGCATCGCCGCCACTGGCGATACCGCTGCCGGCGGATTCCCGGTGCTTCAGAACGTCAACGTCGAGCAACTCCGGTTCCGCGGCGTGGAAATCATGGCTCAGGTCGGGCTGGGAGCCGGTTTCTGGATCGAGGGCAATTACGCCCATCAGTCGTCCGAGGATGTCAATGATCCGATCAATCCGGTCGGCGACACCTATTCCGACAAGATCGTCGGCGAAGTGAGTTATCGGCGTCCAGCAGGCCGCTTCATGCTGGCGTATCGCGTCCGACACAACGGGGAGCAAAAAGAGGATTTCCCGACGGTGAGCGCCGTGGGCCCGGTGCTCCCCTCGTTCACGGTTCATACAATCTATGGATCCCTCCGCCTCCCGAACCTGGGCGGTACCAGAAATACTCTGAGCCTCACGGTGCGCAATCTGACCAACAAGCTGTACGCGGAGCCCGCCAACGCGAGGGGGCTGTTCCGTCCCGATCCCGGCCGCAACGTCATCGTCACCTGGACGACCGCCTTCTAGCCGAGCCTCGGCCGCCTCTACCAGGAGCACATCATGCGGAGTGCAGTCCACTACATCCCGATCGCGACCACCGTGTTCGCCCTGGCGTTCGCCATCGTGGTGCTGCGCGGCTGGCGCCGCGAGCCGGACAAGCTCCACCTGGCCTGGTGGGGCTTCGGGTTGCTCATGTACGGCCTGGGGACCCTCACCGAATCGCTGACCACCCTCTTCGGCTGGCAAGAGGACGTGTTCCGCATGTGGTACATCTCGGGAGCCCTGCTGGGAGGCGCCCCCCTCGCCCAAGGCACCATCTATCTCCTCCTGCGCCGGCGAACGGCGAACATCCTGACGGCCGTGCTGGTACCCGTCATCACCACGGCAGCCGTGTGCGTCCTGCTCAGCCCGATCAACTACGCCGCCGTCGAGCCGTACCGGCTCTCGGGAGCCGCGCTCGAGTGGCAATGGGTGCGCCTGTTCAGTCCGTTCATCAATTTGTACGCGGCCACGTTCCTCATCGGGGGCGCACTGGTGTCCGCCTGGCGCTACCGCACCCAGCCGGCGATGCGCCACCGATATCTTGGCAATATCGCCATCGCCATCGGTGCCTTGCTTCCCGGGATCGGGGGTGCCTTCACCCGGTTCGGCCACGTAGAGGTTCTCTACGTCACCGAGTTCCTCGGATTGGCCCTGATTTGGCTGGGATATCAGACGATAGTGCGGGGCGGGCGGCGAGCAGTACCAGCACCATCACTCGACAGGGAGCCTTCACCGGCTGCCACGCCGGGCGCCTAGCCCCCTATCGCCAGCGGAACGGCAGCAACGGCACGACGTCGGCCATGCCGGTAATGGCGCGATCGCCGTCGTCGAGCGTTCCTTTGGCTGTCCCGTACAACACGGCGGCGTTCGATTCACGCCGGTCGGCCGTTGTAACCATCGTCCCATGAAGCAATTTTCACGGCGATCTCACCGGGACTTACGTCCCGGTAATGCAGGCTTCCGGCGTGCATCAGGCCGGAGTCGCCATGAGCAAGCATGAAATAGCCGCACCCAGCAATGCCGCCATCGCCCAGCGATTGGAAGCGACTGCCCGCCTGCTCGAGGAACAGGCGGCCAACCTGTTCAGAGTCCGGGCCTACCGCCAGGCGGCGGCCACCGTGGAGCGGCTGGGAGAACCCGCCGGGCCCACCGGCTGCACCGGACAAAGGATTGGGTAGTTATTTACTACGACGGCTACGTCGGCGACGGCCAAGCCACCGTCGTCACCGAGTACCAGGGCTCGATGAAGGGACAACGGGTGGTGCGGGGCCGCGAGCTCGAAACATGGCACCACTACCACGGCAATTTTCCCCAGGCCACGGCTTGACGCCTCCAACGGGGAGAAGGTATGGTCGGTGGCAGTGCGCAGTGCGCAGGTCGCAGTGCGCAGGGGTCTTGCGTCGAATTCCAGCACTGCGCACGACGCGCCACGCACTACGCACCCGGAGACGGGGTCACATGCCAAGATTGCTCCTCGTTCTTCTTTGCTGCACGGTCATGGCCTGCGGCGAGGGTGCGCCCCAGGCTTCGGCGCGCATCGTGCTCGACGGCCGGTTTGCCGATTGGGACGCGGTTACCCCGATCGCCGGCGATGCGTTGGATCCAGGGACCGTGGCCGGCCTGGGACGGTTGTGGGTCACCAACGACGAGTACTCCCTCCTGGTGCGGTTCGAAGTGATGCCGGAACTGAGCCTCCAGGCGGACAACGGTCTCGAGTTGTGTCTCGACACCGACAACGACGCCACCACGGGTCGTTCGGTCCACGGCATCGGCGCCGAATTGTGCTGGCGCTTCGGCGACCGGCGAGGGACGTTCGTGAGCGCCACCGGGGAGATCGAGGTCGAGCACCAGGACGTTGGCCTGGTCACCGCGCCGACGGTTACCGGAACGGACTTCGAGATCGGGTTGGCCCTCGATGCCGAGTCTGCCGGCGAGCCGTTGTTCCCGGGGGACACCGTTCGCCTGGTCTTGCGAGATGGGGCCAGCGGTGCGGTGGTCCCCGCGGCACCCGGTGGCGCCCGGTACATACTGAGCGAGGCCCCCCCTCCCCCGCTGGTGCCGATCGACATCGCCCGATACGACGCCAGCCATGTCCGGCTGCTGAGCTACAACCTCAACAACCACCTGACCGATCCGGAACGGCGGACGGCCCTGGCGCGCATCCTCAACGCCGTCGACGCCGACGTGATTCTGCTCCAGGAGGTTCAAGACACCCCGACCGAGGAGGCGGTCGCCTACGTGCTGGCGCTGCTCGACCGCGGCCACGACACGTGGTACACTGCCAAGGTCGGGGGCGAGAGCACGGTGATTCTGAGTTCCTTTCCCATCCTGCGGGCTGATTCGCTGGGGGACAGCGGCGGCGTGCTGTTGAGGCTGGGCGAGGGCGGGGGCAGCGGGGGCAGCGAACCGCAGGACTTGCTTCTGTTGATAGCTTTGTCACTGCCGTGTTGTGACGAATCGCAGCGTCGGGCTGCCGAAGCGGACCTCATTGCCGGTTATGTGCGGGATGCCAAGTCGGGAGCCGGCGAGTTTGGGATTCCCCAGGGCACGCCCATCGTGCTGATGGGTGACGCCAACCTGGTGGGGCTGGTGCAAGACCGGCGCACGCTGCAATACGGTGAGATCGTCGACACGGTGACCCACGGGCCGGGCGCGCTTCCCGACTGGGACGGCACGCCGCTCGCCGATCTCGTGCCGCGCCTTACCCACCGGCCGCAAGCGTTCACCTGGCACGGCGAAGACTTCCCGCCGGGCCGATTGGATTATGTGTTCTACAGCGACGCGACGCTGGACATCGGCAACCGGTTCGTGTTGCACACGCCGTCGCTGCCGCAGGAGACGCTGGAGGATTGGAGACTGGCAGTGGAGGATACCGACGTGGTAACGGATCACTTACCGGTGGTGGCGGATCTGATCTTGCGAGCGAATAGTGAGCAGTGAGCAGTGTATGGCAACCCATAGGCCTCCGACCGATCACCGCCCCTTATGACACCACCTGATCGCGTTACCCCAATCGTGGTCTGGCACAACATGGTGGCCGGGCTCACCGTGAGCTTCGTGGCCATCAGCCTGGGCGCCGCCTTCGGCATCCTCTCCGGTCGCGGGGCGTTCGCCGGCATCATCTCGGCCGGCATCATCGCGTTCATTACGGCGGCGTTGGGTGGTACCCGGGTCCAGACGTCGGGCCCGACGGCGCCGATGACGGCGGTGTCGGCCGTGGTGATCGCCTTTGCCTACGACCAGCTGCTGGCCCAAGTCCCCGGCGCCGACTCGGAACAGTTCATCGACATGGTCCTGATCCTGACCGGCATCGCCATGGTACTCATGGCGATCCTGCGATTGGGCCGCTTCATCAGCTACGTC
>SMVY01000080.1 GCA_004357415.1 Gemmatimonadota bacterium | reverse complement strand
CAGCTTCTCGTAGGCGAACGGCCCCACCCGGTCACCGTAAAAGTCCATCACGTCCTTGGTCGGCACCGCAAAATCGTAGAAACCAGCGTCCCGGTCCTGGGGGTAGACCCACGTCTGGATGACCTTTCCCCGGTAGTCGCCTACGTTTTGCACGGCGAAGCGGGCCACGCCCAGCACGTACAGCCAGGTGGCGATGGGCACCGACTGACGCCAGTGGGTTCGCCGCATCCCGTCGGCGACGTCGGTCGTTTCGACCACCAGGCCGTTGGAGACGACCTGGTAGTGACTGGGAGCCGTGACGACCATCTCCGACATCGCCTTGTCGTACGGATGGTCCACCGTCGGGAGCCAATGGCGGGCCTTGTTGGGCCAGTTGTCCGAGAAGAACGTCCGATCGCCATGTTTGTTGGGGCCGATGATGAGACCGGTGGCGGGCACGCCTCCATAGGTGACGGTAATGGCCTGTTTCTGGCCGGCTCTCGAAGAGGGGACGGTGATCAGCAGCACGTCGTCGGCATGGGTGAAGCCCAGCGCTCGGCCGCCGCTGGTAACCTGCGATACGGTCATCCCTCGACCGGCCGAGTCGTATCCCGAGTTAATGAGATCGAGTCGCAGTGTGGTGATGCCGTCGGCCAGGAACTTCGCCACGATCGTGGCCGACGCTGCCAGGCTGTCGTTGGCATCGTTCAGCGTGAGATCGAAGACATACCGCTCTATATCGATATGCGGGTTCTTGGGATAGTCGTCGACCGTAGGGAGCACGGCGACGGCGAAAGCGGCAAGTAACGGGCGGATCATGGCGGACTCCTCGGCGGTCCAAAGTTGAAGGAGGTAGGGAACTGACCGCTGGCAGCTACCCCTCCGTTTCCATGATGCCGATGTAGGGCAGCGTTCGGTGGTGCTCCCCGTAGTCCAGCCCATACCCCACCGTCCACACATCGGGGATGTCGAAACCCAGGTAGTCGACCGGGGCATCGGCGTTGTCTTGGCGCTGCTTGCGCACCAGGGCGCAGGTCTTGACCGAGGCCGGACCGCGAGCCTTCAGCAGGTCCACCAGGTAGCGCAGCGTCTGACCCGAGTCGATGATGTCCTCAACGATGAGCACGTGCTTCCCCTCGATCTGGTGGCGCAGATCCATCTCCAGGCGAACCTCGCCCGACTCGCTCCCCTCGTTGTAACTGGAAAGGGCCATGAACTCGATGCGGCGCGGGATGGTGAGCTGCCGGGCGAGGTCGGCCAGAAAAATGAAGGCGCCCTTGAGGATGCCGACCAGGACGATCTCGCCCTTGTCCTGGTATTCGGCCGAGATCTGAGCGGCGAGATCCTCCACTCGCGCCTGGATATGGTCTTCGTCGATTAGGACACGGGGTGGGGACGAAACATCGGCCATGTCAGCGGGTCGCTTTCAGGATATCGCGGATGATCTTGCCGTGGTGGCGGTGGTGTACCTGGGCGAATCGTAACCATCGCGGCGGGGTGAAGTACCCCAATGCGGGATGGCGGCGGGTGCACGAATCCGCGGCGAGAGTTGGCAGGAGGTCTGCCAGGGCTTTCACTTGATCCTGCACCTCCCCGAATCCCGATCGGATCGTTGGGAGCTCCATCCCATCTGGTCTGGTGACGTCTGGCGCCCGGCCCTTGCCGCGCGGGATGAAGCCGATGCCAATCACCACGTGGCCGCGCCAAGTCGGCCCGCCGAGTCCGTCAGAGGCGATCATCCCCTTGGCCACTGCGTGGAGCCAGGCCAGGATGACGCGGTCGGTCAGGAGGAGATGCTCCAGCTGTTGTTGCACGCTCCAGCGGGAGACGGATGCGCGGCGCTGCGCGCAGGCATCTTCGTCGCCCGCGAGGGCGATGGAGCGGTCGATCCCGTTCAACAGCCCGGCGTGCGAGCGGCGGATGTTGGCAAGTGCGCTGACGGGTCAGTCTCCTGGCGGGTCGGTAGTGGTGAGCCGGGGCCAGCGCCGCGGGGGCGTCCTCTACTCAGCGGCGACGCTGTGGCGGCGGCATGTCGTAGCGCCGTAGGAACTGTTGATAATACTCGATGGTGGGGATTGGCACTAATCAGGGTCGTCCCTTTGAACGTCCCAGGACCATGGCCTGGCCTATCATGTGCGCCAGCCTGAGTGGCTCGGGAAACCGCCCCTTCCGCACCGATAGCCGGGCCAGCTCCGCGCCCCGGTGCCAGTCGATGCCGGCACAGGCGATGTGGAGACCCGGCGCGGCCAACCGTGTCGGCGGGGCGCGCTCGAGAATGTCCAGGCGGTCGTCCAATCCGGCGGTCCTGAGCGCGGCGGCCACGTCGGATCGCGCGGTGTCCCGCCGGGTGGCGATGAGAACGGGGCGGTCCAGTCCCCGGGCGAGCGCGCCCACGTCCACCAACGCCAACCCTGCGATAGTGATCCCGCCGAGCAGTACGGCCTGGATGCTGGGAAGAGCAGTGGAGCGAGCCAGCCACTCGAGGAGGTACTCGGTCACCTGGGCGCCATCCACGGGGAAGGCGCCGACCATGACCGCTTCGACCTGGTCGGGGCCCTCGGTCATGACGGCCACCAGCGGCACGGGCGCCGTCTGCGCCTTGTCGAACGGGGCGTCGTCGATGCCGAGGAAATGGGGACGGGCGGAAGACATGGGCTCGTTGGAGACTCCTCGGACCAGGGTATCTCAGCGCTCGCCATCTGTCGAGAGGGGATGGTGAACGGTGGACGGTGGTCGGAGAGCAGCGGGACGCCTTGAGGGGTGCAGATCATTCAGGATGGTTCGCCCAGCGCCAGCGCGCGCTTCAGCGCCTGAACAGCCATCCTATCTACCTCAGGGTATTGAACTTATGATTCTGGGGACTCTGGTGTTCCAGTGTGAAACTTCCGGGTGCCTCACGCGTAATGGGGTACGTCTCAGATCGCACCGCTCCCGTTCTCCGCATCTGTCGTGGCGGAACCGGCGGCACCCTTCCTAGTGCGGAGCACCGTCATGGCTAGTCTGCTGCAGGATTTCCGGTTCGGCCTTCGGATGTTGGTCAAGAACCCGGCGTTATCGCTCATCGCGGTGGTGACCCTGGGGCTCGGTATCGGCCTGACCACCACGGTGTTCAGCATCGTCAACGCCGCCATCATCAAGGGGCTCCCGTTCGAGAACGCCGACGAGTTGATCACGGTTGACCGTGCCAACGCCGAACAGAACATCAACCGGAGTGCCCTGCCGATCCACGATTTTGAGGCCGTGCGCGAACAGCAGACCGGGTTCGCCGAGTTGGCCGGCTTCCAGTGGCGCACGGCGAACCTGTCGGAACCGGGCGAGCGGCCCGAACGGATTCAAGGCGCCCGGGTGACGGGCAACATGTTCGGCACCCTGCGGGTGAACGCCGTCTTGGGCCGGACGATCGGAGCGGCTGACGTAGAACCCGGTGCCACGCCGGTAGCGGTGCTGGGGTACGACCTGTGGCAGGACCGCTATCGGGGGCAGCAAGACGTCTTGGGGCGGACGATACGGATCAACGGCGTCACCCACACCATCATCGGGGTCATGCCCGACGGCTTCGAGTTCCCGGCTAACGAACAACTGTGGACGGCGTTCACCGACCGGGCTGCCGATTTTACCCGCGAGGGCAACCGACCGTTCATCAATGCCTTCGGCCGGCTCAAGCCCGGCGTGTCGATGGACGCCGCCGCCAGTCAATTGGCCACCGTGTTCCACCAGCTGGGCCAGACGTTTCCCGAGAGCAACGAGGGCTTCACGCCGTTCCTGCAGCCCTACACCAAGCGGTTCCTCGGAACCGAGGTGTATGCCCTCCTTTACACGATGCTGGGCGCGGTACTGGGTGTGCTGCTCATCGCCAGCGCCAACGTCGCCAACCTCCTGCTGGCCCGGGCCACGGCGCGGACCAAGGAAATCGCCATCCGGAGCGCCCTCGGCGCCAGCCGACTGCGGGTGATCAGCCAACTGCTGGCCGAGGCCGTGATCATCGCTGGTGTCGGTGGGGTATTGGGGTTGGGGCTGGGCTACCTCGGCATCGGCTGGTTCAAGGCCGCCATTTCCGTGGACCCGCCGCCGTTCTGGATCACCTTCGACATGGACACCACGGTGCTGGTGTTCGTCATCTTCGTCACCGGGATGGCGGCGCTGGTTTCGGGAATCGTCCCGGCGGTCCAGGCGTCGAAGGCAGACGTTAACCAGTTATTGAACGATGAGGGTCGGGGATCTTCTTCCTTGAAAATGGGCAAGTTCAGCGGCGCCCTCGTGGTGACCGAGATCGCGCTGTCGTGTGGCCTGTTGGTCGCCTCGGGCTTGATGATCAAGAGTGTGACCGCACTCAAGACCATCGATCTACCGTTCGCCACGGAGAACATCTTCACGGCACGGCTCAACCTGATCAGCGCCGAGTACCCCGACACCGCCGATCGAGTGGGATTCTATGAGGATCTTCTCCCGCGGCTGGCCGCCATCCCCGGCGTCGATGCCGCCACGCTGTCGGACGGCCTGCCGGCCTCGGGCAATGGGTCTCGGGTGTTCCACGTCGAAGGGGAAGCCTACGAGACCGACCGTGACTATCCCTTCGCGCGTGAGGGCATCGTCACGCCCGGATATTTCGAGACGTTCCAAACCCGGGTGTTGCAGGGCCGCGCCTTCAGCAACCAGGACATTCCCGAGACGTTGCCTGTGGCGGTCATCAACGAGACCTTCCTCCGGATGTTCTTCCCCGACGGCGACGCTCTGGGTAGGCGCGTCCGCATGGGCCGGAGCGAAACCACTGCCGAGTGGCTGACGGTGGTCGGCGTGGTGCCCGACATGAAGATGGAAGGCATCGGCAACAACGATGCCTCCCCGGCCGGATTTTATATCCCGATCGCCCAAAGTGGGGTGGGGAACCGGGTGAGTATTGCGCTCCGTACTCAGGGTGATCCAATGGCCGCGGCCACGGCCGTGCGAGCCAAGATTGCCGGGATCGATCCGAATCTTCCGATCTACGATGTGTTGTCCATGGAAGAAGTGATCGCCGAAGAAACCTGGTTCTACACCACCTTCGGCACGCTGTTCATGGTGTTCGGTGGTGTGGCCCTGTTCCTGGCGGCAGTGGGACTGTACGGCGTCATGTCCTTCGCCGTCAGCCAGCGGCGCACTGAAATGGGCGTACGCATGGCGCTCGGTGCCCAGAACCGCAGCCTGATCGGCCTGGTCATGAAGAAGGGCACCATCCAGCTGGCCATCGGATTGGCCATCGGCTTGGTGATCGCCTTCGTGGCCGCCACTCCGTTGGAGCTGGTGCTGTACGAGGTCGACGCTCACGATCCGGTGGTGTTCGGGGTAATCGTGGTGACGTTGGCAGTGACCGGGCTGGTGGCGAGTCTGGTTCCCGCGTTGCGGGTGACGAAGGTGGATCCAGCGACGGCGCTGCATGCGGAATAAGCGGGGCGGGTGACAGCGGGGGCAGCGGGGGCAGCGAGGGCAGGGAGGAAAGTGAATGATGAAGAGCGAAGTGGTCTTGGATGAGACTACTTCGCTCTTCAGGCTTTGAGGCTCAGCACTGGTACTTGCTAGGGTTATTCTTGCATGCTCGAGACCAGGCGGCTCACCAACGCGTCATCGGCGGGGAGTAGTCCGGACGCGGGGAGCCGCGGAATCAGCTTCGCCCAGTTGGCATCCTGGGCGTAGGCGCGGCGGAGGTAGGGGATCGCCTCTTCCACTCTGTCGATCGAGGCCAGGGTGACCCCGACCCAGAACGCGGCCTCGCCGTTGATGTCGGCATCGCTTACGAAGGCCATCGCGGCCTGGTACGCCTCCATGGCCTTGGGGATGTCCCCCTGGGTTACCCACTCGTCTCCCTCGTTGAGTTTACGGTAGGCCCGCTGCAACGTGACCAGCCGGCGGAGTTCCACTACCGGAGTGGCATGATCCTCCACTCGCAGGTCGAACAGGCGATCCACCCACGGACGCCCGGTGTTCTCTGGGGAAACGATGAGTATCGCCGCTGACTGCCGGCCACGGATGTCGCCACCCTCGGCCTGGGCCGCCTCGAGCGCTGCCAGCAGTCTCTCCGCCAGATCGCCCTCCGAATCTTCATACGCTTGCGCCATGGCGCCCCAAACCGAGGCGTTCTCCATGAGGTTGGCCTGGACGGAGTACTGACTTCCAGTGTGTTGGCCGGCGGCCTGGATCGCCCGGCTTCCAGTGTGGGCCGCCACCTGGCCCGAGGCGTCGACCATGGCGACCTGGCGCACGGCCTCGTCGGTGTCGGTGGAGACCAGCGCCGCCAGCGCCTGGGGCGCGGAACGGCCCAGGCGCATCAACTCCAAACCGAGCGGACCATAGGACGGTTCCACGAACGATTGCGTCGCGACGGCCCCGACGCCGGCTTCGGCCCAAGTCACGATGGATCCCACTGAGAACCAGTGCGACTGGACCGCGACGCCGATCTCCCCGGTAACGGAATCCCGAGCGACGATCGAGTATGTGGCCACCGGCCGCCGGGGGGAGATACGCTGGGCCACCGCCGTTGCCGGGAAGACGGCGGCCGCGGTGGCAAGGAGGAGGGACACTCTCACGTTAGCTCCGAGATGGCACATTCGTGGTGGCAGGGAGTACGCCGCGGACAGATTATCCCAACACGGAAAAGCTGCTGGCACGGTTGACCTCTCGGTTACGGGAATAGAAACCGAGGTCGAGTGACTCCCCGGTATAGGGACAACGAACCTGGACCGCGTCCTCGTCGTGGTCATGCCCAGCCTCGCAGGCGGCAATCAGTTGGGCCATCAGTCGGCCCACCATGGGTGCGTTCTTGAACTGGTTGCCGCTGGTACCGATCGCCAGGTAGAAACCAGCCAAGTCCGACCGGTCGTAGATGGGGATCCAGTCGTCGCTCACGTCGTACAGATCGGCGATGCCCTTCGGGTGCGTGGGAATGTCCAGGTCCGGCATGCGCAACGCCATGCGGTACACCTGCGACTGCCACTGGGCCGAGGTGACGTCCCGGTTGAAGTCGTCGGGATCGTCGATCCATTCCTTGGGATCACAGGCCGGGTCCTGGCTGCCAATCAACATGGTATGGCCCACCTCAGGCCGGCAGTAACCGCCGATGTCGTCGTCTGAGATGAACGGCGGTTCTTCGGCATCGGGAGCCGGCAGGTAATGGACCTCATGCCGCAGTGCCCTGGTGGTGACTTTCATGGTGCCGTCGATCCCGGCCATGCGGTTGACGATGAACGAATGGGGGCCGGCGGCGTTGACCACCACGGGGGCAGCTATCGGGTCGCCGCTCTTCAAAGTCACTCCAGCGACTCGTCCTTCGTGGCGCCGGATGTCGACCACTTCGGTGTCGAACAGAAACTCCGCCCCTTTGGCTTCGGCGGCGCGCTGAAGGTTGTGGCTGGCCAGCTGCGGATCGTTGACGTAGCCCGCGCTGGGGATGAAGATGGCCCCAGGGACGGACTCGGCGGTCGGGTCGCCGAAGTGTTCGTCATCGGGACGTCTGGGGGGATAAAAAGCTGTGGCGTCGCAGAAGGGGAGCTTGGCCTGCAGCGTGGCCACGTCCCATTCCTCGTAGGGAATGCCCAACTGGTCGTGGAACCCGAGCTCCTTCTCGAAGCTCCGCTGGGCCGACAGAATGATCACCATGCCGGTCTCGATCAGCCGCGCCGGGCCGCGCTCGTCTTCGACCTCGAGGTACGCCGGCCAATCCTGCCAGTGCCTGAAGCTTTCGTAGGCCAGAGCGGTACCGTCCCACGTGGAGTAGTGCGTACGGACGATGGCGCAGGTGGCCCCTGTGGACCCTTCTCCCGCCGCCGCCAACTTGTCGACGTTCACCGTCCGGTAGCCCCTCTTGGACAACTCGAAGGCAATCGCCGCGCCGATGATGCCGGAGCCGATGATGATGGCATCGTAGTGGCCGGTCATGGGAAGGCGAGGGCAGCGGGGGCAGCGAGGGCAGTTGTCGGCATTGCTATCTCTCAGATGTGTTGGCTGGTACTCCGTACTCCGCACACCGCACACTTACGCCCCACGCCCCACGCCTCACGCCTCACGCCTCACGCCCCCCACACCCATCACTGTCCAGCCGCCCCCACTCTCCCCCAAATCCCACTCCTCGTCTCCAGCAACTGATCGTTGAACACGGGATCGGAGTGCAGATCGTTGAACAGCCCCGACCACAGGACGCGATTGTCAACTCCTGTGGGTGACAGCTGGAAGGCACGCCGCAGCCAGATCAGGGACGAATCGCGCTGGCCGCGCCAGGCGTAGTATGTGGCCAGGTCCTCAAAGGTGATGACGTTGGTGAAGGCCGCCGGGGGCGCCACCCCGACCGAGACGGCGACGACGACGGAATCGACCAGCCTGCTCGCCTCCTCGGTCGATCCCAGTTCCTCCAGGCAGGTGGCCCGCAGTACCGCGTGGGGGCCGAGGTCGAGCTCGACGCACTCGTCGGCCCGGCCCGACAGCAACATGGCCCGGGCGGCGATGGAGCGGGGCAGCATCAATTCCGGTTCGATGGCCAGCGCCGCAAGGGCTGCCTCGACCGCCAGGTCGTATCGGTGCAGATGGAGCGCCAGGTAGGCCACCGCGATGCGCCGGCCGGCGTGGAGCGGGTCGAGGGCCACCGCCCGCCGGACCGTTTCGAGCGCCTCTTCGCCACGGCCGGTCTTGGCCAGGTAGCGCGCCTGCCAGCTGGGGGCGTTGGGCGCGTTGGGCTGTAGAGCGAGTGCGCGGTCGAAATCGGCGGCCACGCTGTCGAGCGGAGCACCGGTCAGCACCCCGATATACCCCCGGGCAGCATAGCCGTCGGCGTACAGCGAATCGAGTTCTATGGCCCGGTTT
>SMVY01000079.1 GCA_004357415.1 Gemmatimonadota bacterium | reverse complement strand
GCTCGGTGGGAGTCGAGGGCCCCGATTCTGTCACCAAGCCTCGTCTCCCGTAGGAGACGTGGGCTGTGCGGTGTGCGCAGTGCGGTGACCACCCACACCCACCGCACTCCGCACTCCGCACACCGCACCCTTTTGATCATCCAAACTTGAGCCCCTGCGCCAACGGCAGTTCAGTGCTCCAGTTGATGGTATTCGTCTGCCGCCGCATGTAGATCTTCCACGAATCCGATCCCGACTCGCGCCCGCCGCCGGTTTCCTTCTCGCCGCCGAAGGCGCCACCGATTTCGGCGCCGCTGGTGCCGATGTTGACGTTGGCGATACCACAGTCGCTACCGAGAGTCGATAGAAAGAATTCGGCCTCGCGCATGTTGTCGGTGAAGATGGCCGACGACAGTCCCTGGGGCACGCCGTTGTGTAACGCCATCGCCTCGTCCATCTCGGCCACCGCCTCGCGGGGCGATGAATCGGCCTTGCCGTACTCGATGATATATAGAATGGGCGCGAACGTCTCTTGCTGCACGATGGCGAAATCGTTCCGGGCCGCGGCGATACACGGCTTGACGTAGTGGCCGCCGGGATAGTCGGCGCCGCCCAGCGTCTCGCCGCCGTAGAGAATCTCGCCGCCCTCTTCCCTGATACGGCCGATGGCGTTTTGCATGTCCTCGACCGCCGCGTGGGTCACCAGCGGCCCCATGAGCGTGTTGCCGTCGCGCGGATCGCCGATGGTGATGTCTTCATATGCTCGCAGCAACCGGTCCACCAGTTGCTGCCGTACCGACCGGTGCACGATGATCCGCCGGGTGGAGGTACAGCGCTGCCCCGCGGTTCCCACCGCACCGAACAGGATGGCTGGCAACGCCAGGTCGAGGTCGGCGCTGGGTGTGACGATGATGGCGTTGTTGCCGCCCAACTCGAGGATGGTACGCCCCAACCGCTTGCCCACCACTTGGGCCACCCGGTAGCCCATGGTGCAGCTCCCCGTGGCCGATACCAGCGGTATGCGCCTGTCGTGCAGCAGCCGGTCGCCCACGGTGGATCCCTTGCCGATGGTGAGCGAGAAGATGGCCGGATCGACGTCGTTCTCGCGGCACACCTGCTCGGCGATCTTGATGCAGGCGATGGCCGTCAGCGGCGTTCCGGAGGCCGGCTTCCACACCACCGAGTCGCCGCACACGGCGGCCAACGCGGTATTCCAGCACCACACCGCCACGGGAAAGTTGAAGGCGCTGATGACGCCGACCACGCCGAGCGGATGCCACTGCTCCATCATGCGGTGGTCCTGGCGTTCCGATGGCATGGTGAGACCGTACAACTGGCGTGACAGCCCGGTGGCGAAGTCGCACACGTCGATCATCTCCTGCACTTCGCCCTCGCCCTCGGCGGTGATCTTGCCCATCTCGAGCGTCACCAGGGCGCCGAGTTCCCGCTTCTTCTCCCGCAGTTTGTTGCCCAATTGGCGGACGATCTCGCCGCGCCTGGGGGCGGGGACGGTACGCCAGTGGAGGAACGCCCGGTGGGCGCGGTCGACGATCTGATCGTACTCCTCCTCGGTGACCTGCTTGACCGTGGCGATGTGGCTGCCGTCGGCCGGAGTGGTGACCTCGAGATCCGGGCCCGAGCCGATCCACTCGCCGCCGAAACCGCCGGGGTTGATGTCGTCGATGCCGAGGGACTTGAGAATGTCGGTGCTGGGATGTGCTGTGGCAGTCATGATGGAACCAGAGTGTGGAGTGCGTAGTGCGGAGCGGGGTGAATCAGCCCGATTCGACCGCCTCATGTCCCGACCGCCTGTTCGCGGCCGGGACATGAAGCTAGCCGGATGGCCTAAGAGGGGCTACCGTCGACTACCCTTGCCGCCCCCGCCGCCCCCGCTGCCCTCGCCTACCGCGCCTTCATTTCCGCTGCCACCAATTCCACCTCCTGCCACACACGAAGGAGGTTGCCGCCCCACAGTTGGGCGATCTCCTCCTCCGTGTAGCCGCGCCGTACCAGCTCGATGGTGACGTTGAGAGTTTCCGCCGCGTTGTCCCAGCCCTCGACCCCACCACCACCGTCGAAATCGGAGGAGATGCCGACGTGGTCGATGCCGATGAGGTCGACGGCGTAGTCGATGTGGTCGACGAAGTCGCTCACCGTGGCCCCGGGCCACTGGTCATCGATCTCCTGGAATCCTTGTATCAATGCATCGCGCTGTTCCGGGGTGAGGGTGCTGAACCCGCGGGGTGGGAGACCCAGATCTTCCCGCAGCTTTGCCCGCGCGGCGACCTTCTCGGGCGGCGGGATCGTGACGTAGCTGTCGAAGGCCACGGTCTGCATGACGCCGCCGTTGGCCTTGAGTGCCAGGAGCTGTTCATCGTCCATGTTCCGCGGGTGGTCTGCCAGCGCCCGGGTGGACGAGTGCGAGGCGATGACCGGAGCTCGCGACAGGCGGGCAGCGTCGAGCATGGCGTTCTTGGAAATGTGGGACACGTCGACCATGATCCCCAGGCGGTTCATCTCGGCGATGACCTCTTCACCGAAAGCGCTGATACCGCCGTGTTCTTCTTCCTCGTCGCCCAGACGATCTCTCGGCGTGGACGAATCGGCGATGTCGTTGTGTCCCCCATGTGCCAGCGTGATGTACCGGACGCCGAGCTGGTAGTAGCGCTCGAGCAGGGACAGGTTCTTGCCGATGACGAAACCGTTTTCGATGCCGATGACGGCTACCAGCTTGCCGCTGTCGTGAATGCGGGTGACATCGGCCGCCGAGTAGGCCAACTCGATCTCCGCTGGATAGAGCGTATCGGCCATCCGGTGGATGGCGGCGAACTTGACCAGGGCGGCTTCCTTGGCCTTGGCGTAGTTCTCCTCGGTCCGTTCGGTCTGTCCCACGTAGACGGCGAAAAAGGCGACGTCCAGCCCGCCGTCCCGCATACGCGGCAGAGTGACCTGGCGACCCTCCGGTGCTCCAGGGTCGACTTCCTCGGTGGCGAAATTGGGCGGAATGTCGTCGTGGGTGTCGATGGTGAGGACCCGCTGGTGGATCTCGGTTGCCCGGGCGACGATGTCGTCCTCGGTCGGCGGTGGTGGATCACACGCGGTGGCCAACAGGATGCAGGGTGCTAGAATGCTGAGGACAGCAACCGAGCGGAACATTCATGCCTCCATAACGGGGTGTCAAATTCGTAACCAGAAAATCTAATCGCCTTATCCAGACGCTGAAGCGTCTCTCGGCGGGCCCCGCAGGCGAGGGGGGAGTGCTCCACCAAATCCGTGCCGCCGTGCCGGGTGGCCTCAGCCGAGTCCCTTCCACAAGTTCGGCCTCGTGCGTCTCAATCGAGGCGTCGGCTAGAAGATGTACCGCGCGACGACCCCGCCGTTCAATTCGATAAAGTTAGGTTGGGCCACATACCACGGCGCGAACTGGTGCACGAGGGCGAGTTCGGCATCGAGTGCGAATCGGTTCGTGGCGAAGAGCTGGATCCCAACGGGAACGCGGATTGCTATGGCCCCGCTCGAATCATCGTTATCCTTGGGGTTGTCCTGAAAGAAGAACGCCAGCCCCACACCGAGGTACAGCTTGTCGGGCCAGCCGCCCAACGAGAAGCGGCGGCCGAAATCGATCGATACATAGGGGACGTCGAAGATGACCGGCTGTTCCCAGAGCCGCCACGTATAAACCCCGGCTCTCAGGCGGAGAAAGTCCGCCCGTCCGATTGGCAGCATCAGAGAGGCAGCGATCGGATCCCCGACCAACAACCCCACCGAAGGAGTTCGGTCAGCCTGGTCCTGCGCGTTCATTGGGCTCGGCAGCATCAGGGAGCAGCAGAAAAGCACTTCGGCGATGACCGTTCTCACCTTGGTTGTCTCCTGGACGGGAAGGGACTAGCATAGTCTCCGATGGGCCGATTGACCAGGGCGCCCCATTGCCGCCCGACGAGCGAGATCGTGGACCGCTGAGTACTTCCTGCCGGCCGCATCCATGGTGTGGTCCTGCTTCTCCAGATAGAGCCGCTCCCGCTCCTCGCTGGTACTCCCCCTGGACGACGGGCAACCGACAACCCCACGCGGCTACCTGCTTATCGCAAACTCCGGATACACCTGCCATTTGCCTCGGGTGAAGTCGGGGAACTCGATCGGCCTGCTGCCGTTGGCCACCGACCACTCCGATAGCGGAGTCACCGCGCTCAAGGCCGCAGCGTCGTAGACGTTCATGTCGGTGGGGGTGCCTTGGCGCAGGCACTGAATGAGCCGCCAGTCTTCAACGAAATCCATGCCACCGTGGCGAGCACCCTCCGATTCCTCCTGCAGCCGGCGCCACAGAGGGTGCTCGAATTCCTGATAGTAGTCTTCCAGCGGCTCCCATTCGTGCGCGGGGCTGCGTCCCTCGACGTGGACCCGGTTGGGGTACCCCTGGAAGATTCCTTTGGTGCCCTGCACCAGGTGGATGCGGCTGTAGGGTCGTGGGAGGTTGGTGTCATGGTTGAGGTAGATGGTGCGGCCGTTGCTGGTCTTGATGAGGCTGACGTTGATGTCACCCAGGGCGTACCGTTCCTGCCTCTCGGGTGAGCCGGCCGGGTAGTGCTCTTGGGCCCACTGCTGCAACCCGCGTGACGGTCCGCTCATCGATACCAGGTGATCGAACCGGTCGCCCCGGTTGATGTTCATGCAGTTGGCGATCGGTCCCAGGCCGTGCGTGGGATATAGGTTGCCGTTACGCTGCATCGAGTGGGCCCGGCGCCACAGCCCCTCGTGGGCGTCTTCGAACTTGATGGCGCGGAGATCATGCAGATAGCCACCCTCGCCATGCAGGATCTCACCGAACAAGCCTTGCCGCACCATGTTCAGGACCAGCAATTCCGTGGGGCCGTAATTGACGTTTTCCAGCATGACGCAGTGCTTTTGGTAGCGTTCGGCCCACTCCACCAGCTTCCAGCAGTCATCCACGGTATAGGCGGCGGGTACTTCCGTGGCGACGTGCTTGTCGTTCTCCATGGCCGAGGTACAGACGGGCACGTGCCACTCCCACGGCGTGGCCGTTAGCACAAGGTCGAGTTCCTCGGTTTGGCACAGGCGCATGAAGTCCGTCTCGCCCCGGCCGTAGGCGGCCGGGCGCGGCCGGCCCTCGGCCTCCACCCAGCTGATGACCTCTTCCATCCTGGGGACGTCGATGTCGCAGATGGCCTTGATCTCGACGCCGTCGACCTTGAGGAAGTTCTGCACGTGGGCCCCGCCCTGGAGCCCGACACCGACGAAACCCATGCGGACGACGTCCATCGGCGGCGCCCGGAACGGCTCGTCCGGCGCGGGCCCCAAGGCGCGGCGCGGCGCTCGGCCCAGCGCCTCATCGCGACAACCGAAGACGCTGCCGACGGCCGCCAGGCCAAGCCCTGCGGCGCCGATTTTCAGAAGCTCGCGGCGGTCGAAGTGATCGGACATGGGTTCTCCATGTGGGCTGTGGGCTTAGGAAGAATGTGCGGAGGGCGGTGACCACCATCCACCACGGGACCAATCCCACAATGCTGGAATCATAAACTCCCGAAGTCACATCAACTGGCCTTGCTGCCCCACTGCCCCGCTGCCCCGCGTTCACCGCGTCAGCGGTGAATACCCGATTCCATCCGGCCAACCGCCGGTGTCAAACAGCGCCACTATGGAACCCGTAGCCAAGTCAATGGCTGCCGCCTGGTTCATCCCCTGAAGCGACACGTAGGCCATGCGATTGTCTCGTGACAGCGCTATGCCCTCGGGCG
>SMVY01000078.1 GCA_004357415.1 Gemmatimonadota bacterium | reverse complement strand
CGCTTCCTGCTGGCGTCGACCTCGGAAGTATACGGCGACCCGCAGGTGCATCCCCAACCGGAATCGTACTGGGGGCACGTCAACCCCGTCGGCCCCCGCGGGGTCTACGACGAGGCCAAACGGTTCGCCGAGGCCATGACCATGGCCTACCGCCGGTTCCACCAAGTCGATACCAGGATCGTGCGGATCTTCAACACCTACGGTCCCCGCATGCGGCAGCATGATGGCCGGGTGGTGTCGAATTTCGTGGTCCAGGCCCTGCTCGGCGAGCCGATCACGATCTACGGCGACGGCGGCCAGACCCGTTCCTTCTGCTATGTTTCCGATCTGGTCGATGGCATCCTGCGGTTGTTCCACTCGGACGAACCCGACCCAACCAACATCGGCAACCCCAACGAATACACGGTCCGTCAGCTGGCCGATGAAGTGTTGCGCCTGACCGGGTCCAGCTCCATCATCGAGCAGCACCCCCTCCCCACCGACGACCCCAAGGTTCGGCGCCCCGACATCAGCAAGGCCCGGGAGCGCCTGCGGTGGGAGCCGGAGGTTTCCCTCGAGGAGGGGCTCCTTCGGACCATCGAATACTTCAAGGAACAGCTGCAAGTATGACACGCGTGTTGGTGACCGGAGCCGCAGGATTCATCGGATCACACCTGGTCGACGTGCTGCTGGCTCGGGGTGACGAAGTCGTCGGCATCGACAATTTCGATGCGTTCTACCCCCGGCCGGTCAAGGAGGCCAACCTCGAGGGGGCCATGGTCGCGCCCGGGTTCGAGTTTCACGAGATCGACGTGGTCGATGTCGGAAGCCTGGTGGAGTCGCTCACGCCGGATACCGTGATCGTCCATCTGGCGGCCAAGGCCGGAGTGCGGCCCTCGCTCGAAGACCCGATCGGCTACGTCCGGGCCAACGTCACCGGCACCGCGGCACTAGCGGAGGCCGCCCACCGGGCCGGCGTGACACGATTGGTGTTCGGATCGTCGTCGTCCGTCTACGGCGACGACACCGAGGCGCCGTTTTCGGAAGACGCGGTCGCCATCCACCCGGTATCGCCCTACGCCGCCACCAAACGGAGCGGTGAACTCATGTTGGAGGCGCTGGCGCCCATCTGGAATCTCCGATGTGCCGCCCTCAGGTTCTTCACCGTCATCGGGCCACGACAACGCCCCGACCTCGCGGTGCACAAGTTTACCCGTCTCATGCTGGCCGGCGAACCGCTCACCCTGTTTGGCGATGGCACCCAGTCACGCGATTATACCTATTGGGAGGATATCGTGGATGGGGTGCTGCGGGCAATTCGCTGGACCGAAGACGCCCCGGTCGGGGTCGAGTACTTCAATCTCGGTGGCGCCCGCCCAGTACCGCTCACCGAACTCGTCGATACCGTCGCCGCGGCACTGGGAACGACGCCAATAATCGAATGGCATCCCATGCAGCCCGGGGATGTGCAGCATACGTTCGCCGACCTCACCAAGTCGAACCAGGTCTTGGGATATCAACCCACGACGGCCCTGGCGGAAGGAGTGAAGAATTTTGTCCATTGGTACCGAGACATTCATGACAATGAGCGCTGAACACCTCGTCGCCCAGGCCCACGAACGCTTCAGTCTCCAGGACTACTACGGCGCCATCCACCTGCTGAGCGACCTGGTGGACCGGGGATGCCGTTTTGCCGACGTGTTCCACCTCCGGGGGCTGTCCTACTCCCTGCTGGGACAACACGAACGGGCACTGGAAGAATTCGGCGCGGCACTCGAACTCAATCCCCGGTACATCGAGGCCCACATCCACCGGGGGATCGTGCTGGGAGAACTGGGCCGAAGTGACGAGGCCCACGCCGCCTTCCAGCAGGCCGTGACCCACAGCGAGCGTGAGGGGGAACTCCCCCGCCACATCGCCGGACGCCTGGCCAACCAGCACGCGGACCTGGCGGCCAGCTACGCTGAAGTCGGGGTCCTGGCAGTGGCCATAGGGCAATACCGCCGTGCCCTCGAACTGTGCAGCGACTTCCACGATTTGCGCTACCGCCTCGCCCGACTCCTGCTCGAGGCCGGCCACGTGCTCGACGCCCGCACGGAACTGGAACAGATCGTCGCCGCCCGCCCCAATTTCGTGGACGCCCAAGCCTCCCTCGGCCTCGCCCGATACCTGTCCGGTGATGCCAATGGCGCCAAGGAGGTGTGGACCGCTTGCCTCGAACAGCGACCCAAGAACGCCCGCATCGACGCCTACTTGGCGATGCTCGAACGCACCCAACTGTGAGGATCGCCGGCCTGGCGCTGGCCGGGGTGCTGATGACGGCCGGCTGCGGCCCCGGCGCCGACGCCCACGAACATCAGGGCGACCGGGCCTACTCGGAGCTGCGGTTCGCCGACGCCGTTGCCGCCTACCGTCTCGCCGTCCGGTCGGGTGGCCGGGCCGACCTGTGGGCCAAGCTGGGGTCGGCCGGTCTGCGGTTGCCGGACTACGCCGTCGCAGCCGAGGCCTACCGCGAGTTGGCCGCCAGTGATGCCCTCCGCGTCGGGGAAGCCACGCAGGGGCTGGACCTGGCCGCCCAAGGGGCAGAGAGAGCCGGCGATTTCGTCGCCCTCAGGGTGGTACTCCTGTCGCTGCTGTCCCTCGCTCCCCAATGGGCCAACGGAACCTATGCCCTCACCGTGGTCCGCCACGTCCCGACCACTCCAGAGGAACGCCTGGCACTTCTCCCGCTGGCCGCCGCCGCGGCGCCTGATCGCCGGACCGCCGACTCCCTCTTGGGGGGGTATGCCGACGTCCTTCGAGCCACCGAAAGCTGCCGCAAGGGAATCCGGGTCTACCGGTCCGTGCTCCGCCGCACCGAGTCGTCCCGGCTGGCGGAGGACCTCCTCCGCGGCCGCGCGGCCTGTGCCCTCGAACTCGGTCGGGAACATGTCGATGAGGAACCGTGGACCGCTGAAGGGTGGTTTCTAGAGGCAGTCGACGCCGCACCCGAGACCGATATAGGCCGCATGGCCCTCGTCGGCCTGGGCGAGGCCCGTTCGGGCCAGGGCGACCTCATTGGCGCGGCCCTGGCCTACCAGGCAGCCGTGGCGTCCACCACGGACCCCGATTCGATTACCATTCGCGCCATGGAAAAACTCAATGAAATAGCCGCAGCCCGGCCGCCCGGCGACGTGTCGGAGCCCACGCCTTGAGGCTCCCGCTCGGCTGGTGGGCAGTGGTGGCGGGACTGGCGGCGTGTTCGGGAGGCGGATCGGCCGCCGAGCGGGCCGCCGCCGGGTCCGCTATAGCCATCACCGCCACCCCGGAGGAGATCCAGATCCTGTGGGACGAGGCCATGGAGGCCTACCGCAGAGGCGAATTCTCCACCACGGCGGATAACCTCGAGCGCTTGGTATTGGAGTTTCCACCGGGTGACCCGCGCATCTCCAAGGCCCACTTTTACCTGGGTGAGAGCTACTTGGGCATGAAGGACCGGCTCCAGGCGGTGCGAGAGTTCCGGCGCGTGTCGGACGAGCGGCCCAACGACCCCCTCGCTCCGGTGGCGCTCCTGCGAGCCGCCGACGCGTACGCCGAGCTATGGAGTCGTCCCGAACTCGATCCGTCGTACGGCCAGACCGCGTTGGCGACCTATCAGGAACTGCTCAACCGCTATCCGGAAACCGAGGCCGCCGACCGCGGCCGCGTCCGGATTCTGGCGTTGGAGGAGTGGTTCGCTTCCAAGGATTTCAAGACGGCGATGTTCTATCTTCGCCTCAAGGCGTACGATTCTGCCATCCTGTACCTGAAGGCGATGGTGGCCGACTACCCTCGCGCCGAAGTCGCTCCCCAGGCGCTCGAGAAGCTGGTGGAAGCCTACCGGAATCTCGGCTACGAGGACGACGTCGAAGAAACGTGCGGCTACATGAGGCGCTTTCACCGCGACGAGGCGGAAACCGCCGCTGCCTGCCCGACCACGATCCAGGAGTCCTGATCGTGGTCGGGTTGCTTGGGGGATCGTTCGATCCAGTCCACCACGGACACCTGGTGACGGCCGTGGTGCTGCGCGAGCTCCTGGAGCTGAGCGAGGTGCGGCTGGTGCCGGCCGGGGCGCAGCCGTTCAAGGCGGGGCACGCGGCACCGGGAGAGCACCGCCTGCGAATGGTCGAGCTGGCGGTGGCCGACTACCCCGGCCTGGCGGTGGAACGGGCCGAACTCGACCGGCCCGGGCCGTCATACATGGTGGACACGCTGCGGCAGCTACGGGCCAGAGAGCCCGGGGAGTCATGGGCGCTGCTGGTGGGGGCCGACGCCGCCGCCGACTTCTCTTCCTGGCGCGAGGCCGATACCATTTTGCAGTTGGCGAAGGTGGTATTCTTCGGCCGGGTGGGCCACGCTCCTCCTCCTCCTCCTCCCCCTCCCCCGGGACCCCGGGACGCAGAGCAGGTGGCTGTCCCGGACCTTGAAATTTCGGCGACCGACATACGGGCGCGGGTGCGCCACGGTCGGTCGATACGCTATTGGGTGCCGGATGCGGTTGCGGAATACGTCGCGACCCACCGGCTGTACGTGGAAGACGAGGGATGATCAAGCAAACCATTACCAAGGTGTTCGGCAGCCGCTTCCAGCGGGAGCTCAAGCGCCTGCAGCCGATCGTGGACGACATCAAGCGCCACGAGGAACGACTGGCGTCGTTCAGCGAAGACGAACTCAAGGCCCAAACCGGCCGGTTGCGCGAGATGATCGCCGAGCGGATCGGGGCCCAGCAGGAGGAACTCGACCGGGTTGGCGCGGCCAAGCACGAATGTCCCGACCCCACCGAGCGCCAGGTCCTCGAGGACCAGTTTCAGGAACTCGACGCCCAGTACCGGAAGGCCTTGGCCGTCGTGCTGGACGACCTCCTCCCGGAGGCGTTCGCCACGGTGCGGGAGGCGTGCCGGCGGCTGATGGGCACGCCCCTCAAGGTGACGGGCAACGACCTGACTTGGGACATGGTGCCGTACGACGTCCAACTGATCGGCGGCATCGTTCTTCATCAGGGCAAGATCGCCGAGATGGTCACCGGCGAGGGGAAGACCCTGGTCGCCACACTCCCGGTGTACCTCAACGCGCTGACCGGCCGCGGAGTGCACCTCGTCACCGTCAACAACTACCTGGCCCGGCGTGACTCCCAGTGGATGGGGCACGTGTACCAGTATCTGGGGTTGACGGTGGGGTGCCTAGACGACACGGAACCCTCTTCCCTGGCGCGGCACGCCGCCTACCGGTGTGACGTGACCCACGGGACCAACAACGAGTTCGGGTTCGACTACCTGCGCGACAACATGGTGTATCAGCTGGAACAGCGGGTGCAGCGCGACCACATCTACGCCATCATCGACGAGGTCGACTCCATCCTCATCGACGAGGCTCGGACTCCGTTGATCATCTCCGGTCCGGTCGGGACCTCGGAGAACGAGAAGTACGCCTTGTACAACGACACGGTAGCGCAGTTGATTCGCCAGCAGACGGAGATCGTCAACGCCACCCTCAGCGAGGCCCAACGACTCCTGGAGAACGACGACACCCGATACGAGGGGGCCGTCAAGCTGTACCAGGCGCACCTGGGCATGCCCAAGAACAAGCGGCTCCTGAAAATGCTGAACGAGCAGGGGCTCAAGCAGCAACTGCAGCGAGTGGAGCTCGACTCCATCGCGGATCGTAAACTGCCGATCCGCAAGCAGCAGATGCGCGGGATCGAGGACACCCTCCTGTTCGTCCTCGACGAAAAGGGCCACTCGGTCCATCTGACGGACCAGGGGGCGGAGCGGCTGTCGCCCGACGACCCGGATTTGTTCATCGTCCCTGACATTTCCGAGATCATCCACGAGATCGAACGGGATGAATCCAGGAGTGCCGTCGAGAAAACCGAGGCCCGGCGCCAGGTCGAGAGCGAGTACGCGGTCAAGAGCGAGAAGCTGCACATCATCCACAAGTTGCTCCAGGCGTACGCCCTCTATGAGAAGGACATCGATTACCTGGTTCAGGATTCCCAGGTTCTCATCGTCGACGAGTTTACCGGGCGAGCCTTGCCGGGCCGGCGGTGGGCGGACGGGCTGCACCAGGCCGTCGAGGCCAAGGAAAAAGTCGAGGTCAAGGGCGAAACCCAGACGCTCGCCACGATCACCATCCAGAACTACTTCCGGATGTACCAGAAGCTGGCCGGCATGACCGGAACGGCGGAAACGGAAGAGACGGAGTTCTATTCGATCTACAAGTTGGACGTCATGGTCATCCCCACGCACGAGCCCATCCGGCGTGTCGACCATCCGGACCAGATATTCAAGACCCGGCGCGAAAAGAACACCGCCATCATCGATGAGGTGGAACGACTCCACGAAGCGGGACGGCCGGTGCTGATCGGGACCGTCAGCGTGGAGATGTCGGAATCCTTGAGCCGGCAACTGAAACGCCGGGGTGTCAGGCACGAAGTCCTCAACGCCAAGTTCCACCAGCGCGAAGCCGAGATCGTCGCCAAGGCGGGCATGTACGGGGCGGCGACGATCGCCACCAACATGGCCGGCCGCGGTACCGACATCAAATTGGGTGAGGGCGTCGACATCAAGAGCGATGAGGGTGGCTTGCAGATCATCGGGACGGAACGCCACGAGTCCCGCCGGATCGATCGGCAGCTGCGGGGCCGCTCGGGCCGGCAGGGCGATCCGGGAAACACGCGGTTCTTCCTCTCGCTCGAAGACAATCTCATGCGACTGTTCATCTCGGACCGGGTCGCGTCCTGGATCGACAAGAGCGGCGTGGAAGACGGCGAAGTCATCACCGGCAAGCTGGTGACCCGCTCCATCGAACAGGCCCAGAAACGGGTGGAACTGCAGAACTTCCAGTCCCGAAAGCGGCTGCTCGAGTATGACGATGTAATGAACCAGCAACGCGAGGTGATCTACTCGCTGCGGCTGGGGGCGCTGGAACGAGGAGAAGAGGTCAAGGCTACCGCCCGCCGCATGATCGCAATGGGGGTGCAACGCACGGTAGCCGAGTTCCTCGATGACGCCGAGTCGCCGGAGGAATTCGACCTGGAGGGCCTAACCGGCGATCTCACCCTGCGCTACGTCTTTACCGTCGATGCCCTGGCGGATACCGAAGCCACGCCCGACCGTGACGCTGTCGAGCAGGCGGTACTCGATGAGGCCGAGAGCGCCTTCACCCGGAAACTCGATTACCTCACCGATTTCGGGAAGACGATCAACGCTACCGACGTCGACCGGCAGGTGCTGTCACAGGTGATGCTCAAGGTCCTCGACGATAAGTGGAAGGATCACCTCTACGACCTCGACCTGCTGCGGCACGCCATCCAGTACCGAGCCTACGGCCAGCGCGATCCGCTCATGGAGTACAAGAAGGACGCGTTCGAGATGTTCGAAGACTTGATGGAAGACATCAACACCACCTTCGCCGAGCAGTTCTTCAAGGTGCAGCTCACCGCCGGCTCGCAGCCCGCCGCGAGGGGGGGACAGCGCCCGCCGCCGCCACCGACCCCCCAGGACGAGATGGACGAGCTCCTTCCCGGCGCCACCCCCGTCATGGCCGGTGCCGGCGCCCTCGCCGGCATGGCGCCTCCCCCGCCCCCGCCGGGCACCCCCAATGCCCCGTCGGCAGCCCCGCTGCCGGGCCGGCGCCAATCCGGGGACCCCTACGCCGGCGTGGGCCGGAACGACCCCTGTCCCTGCGGATCGGGCAAGAAATTCAAGAAATGTCACGGCCGGTAACCGCGTTGCTCGGCACCCCGCGGCGCAAATCCGGGTAGCCCTACCTCTCCCGCGGGCGTTAGCCTGAGCGGGTGTTGACTCCACTCTCAGGCACTGGTGACAGCGAACGGCCCCGCGAGCGTCTTTGGGCGTTGGGGCCGGGTGCGTTGACGGCGACGGAACTGGTCGCCATCCTTCTAGGAACAGGACGAGGCGGGACCAGCGCCCTCAACCTTGCGGCAACCCTGGTTGGGGAGGGCGAGGGGGTATTGCGCCGTTTGGCGGCCAGGCCGCCGGCCGAGCTGCTGCGCACCTCGGGCGTCGGCCCGGCCAAGGCGGCCCGCCTCCTCGCGGCATTCGAGCTTGCCGGGCGTCTCTCCCGCGAGTCGAGGCCGCGGCCCGCCAAGATCACCCGGCCGGAAGACGTGGTCCGTCTGGTGGCGCCTCGCATGCGCGACCTTCAGGTCGAGGAGTTCCGCCTCCTGGCGCTCGACAGCCAAAGCCGGGTCTGCCGCGAGGTGCTGATAACTCGAGGACTGCTCAACAGTTCGCTGGTCCATCCTCGGGAGGTCTTTCGGGCGGCGATTGCGGAGGCGGCGGCGGGGATCATCGTGGTGCACAACCACCCGAGTGGTGATCCGACGCCATCGCCCGAGGATATTGCGGTGACCCGGCAACTGGTCGCCGCCGGAAGTCTGTTGGACATGCCCGTCTACGACCACATCGTGGTCGCCGGGGATGCCTTCATGAGTTTTGCAACCGCGGGGATGCTGTGACCGGAATCTTGCCCCAGGTGGCACCGGAGTTTCAGGACATTCTGAACCGGCACGCCGACCGGCTCGATCTCCCGCTCATCAAACGGGCGTTGGAGGTGAGCACGGCGGCGCACCTGGGGCAGAAGCGGATGTCGGGGGATGAGTTCATCTCCCACAGTATTGCCGTGGCTTCGATCCTTACCGATATGCTGCTGGACTCCACGTCGATCGCCGCCGCCCTGCTGCACGACGTGGTGGAGGACTCCGACGTTCGCACCGAGGACCTGGCCGAGGAATTCGGGGACGAAGTCGCCGAGATCGTCGACGGATTGACCAAGATTTCCCACCTGACGTTCCGGTCGTCGACCGAGGAACAGGTGGAAAACTACCGCAAGCTCTTGCTGTCGATCGCCAAGGACGCTCGGGTCATCATCATCAAGCTGGCCGACCGGCTCCACAACATGCGAACGCTAGAGTACCTCTCGGCCGACCGGCGCGAACGGATCGCCACCGAGACCCGCGAAATATACGCCCCGTTGGCACATCGGTTCGGCATGGCGAGTGTCAAGGCCGAACTGGAGGACCTCGCCTTCAAGTTCCTCGAACCCGAGGGATTCAAGGCCCTGAGCGAGAAGATCGTCTCCACCGAAGGCGAGCGCGAGCGGAGCATCCTGCGGCTCAAGGAGCCGCTCGAGGTGGAGTTGGCCGATGCCGGTATCGACTGGTTCGAGATCACCGGCCGGCCCAAGCATCTGTGGTCGATCTACCGCAAGATGGAGCGGCGCGACAAGCCCTTCGAAGAGATCTACGACTTGATGGCGCTGCGGGTACTCGTCAAGACCGTCCCCGAGTGCTACCACGTCCTCGGCGTGATCCACCATACCTGGACCCCCATTCAGGAACGGATCAAGGATTACATCGCCAGTCCCAAGTCGAACGCCTACCAGTCGCTGCACACGACCATCTTCGGCCCCGCGGGCCAATTGTTCGAGGTGCAGATTCGTACCGAGGAGATGCACCAGACGGCCGAGTATGGTATCGCGGCCCACTGGGCGTACAAGCACGACGGCGGTACCGACGAATTGGACGAGGCCCTCGGTTGGTTCCGGCAGCTCCTCGAGTTGCAGCAGGATGTCAAATCACCCGAAGAGTTCCTCGAGTTTCTCAAGGTCGACCTCTACCAAGACGAGATCTTCGTCTTCACGCCTGAGGGCGACGTCAAGCGGCTCCCCACCGGCGCTACCTTGATCGACTTCGCCTTCAGCGTACACACCGAAGTGGGACTGCGCTGTCAGGGCGCCAAGGTCAACGGACGGATTGCGCCCCTCCACCGGGAACTCAAGAACGGCGACACCGTGGAGATCCTCACGGGAAACACAGCCCGCCCATCCCGGGACTGGTTGAACCACGTGCAAACCGGACGCGCCCGGCAGAAGATCCGTCAATGGGTTCGCCAGGAAGAGGAATCGATCAGTCTGAGCCTGGGCCAGGAGATCCTGGCGCGCGAGGTGAAGCGGCGCCGGCTCGAGCCGCCCTCGGCCGGGCAACTGGAGGCCGCCGCGGACGAACTGTCGCTTCCCGACGGCCGCGGGCTGGAGATCGCTGTCGGCCGCGGCGACGTGGCCATCAAGCAGGTGATCCGCGCGCTGTTCCCCGATCTGTCGGTCGAGGATGCCGGCGGCCCCAAGCCCACGGTCTTCGGTCGTGTCATCGACCGCATCCGCCTGGGACGGGGGATCAAGATTCAGGGCGTGGATGGCCTCATGGTGCGCTACGCCCAATGCTGCCAACCCGTCCCCGGAGATCCGGTCGTCGGCTACGTGACCCAGGGGCGGGGCATCTCCATCCACCGGTCCGACTGCCCCAACCTGTTGTCCCTCCCGCTCGACGACCGGCGAGTCGAAATCGACTGGCAGGAGGTCGAAGGCGAAGCGTTCGCCGTGCACCTCGCGCTCAGCGGCGAGGATCGACGCGGCTTGTACGCCGACATCATGGCCGCCATCAGCAAAACCGGCACCAACATCACGGGGGCGGAAATCAAGACCAAGGATGGCACGGTGTTCGGGTCCATTTTCGTCGAGGTCGACAACCTCTCCCACCTGGCGAAAGTCCTCAAGGCTATCAAGCGCGTCAAGGGTGTCAACGAAGTCGAACGCCGCGAGGTCCCCGCCGAATAATCGGTAACGGACCTGTTGCATCCCGCCACCGACCGTGAGACCTTTCTCCTCCGTTGATCGTGGAGGACGCGGCATGCCGCAGTATTGGATTCTCAAGACCGAACCCACCGACTACAGTTACCACGACCTCGAAGCCGATGGCCGGACCACCTGGGACGGGGTCAAGAACAACTTGGCGCTCAAGCACCTGCGCACCATGAAAAAGGGCGATCGGGCCCTGATCTACCACACCGGTACCGTCAAGGCGTTGATCGGCGAGGCCGTCATTACCTCCCAGCCATATGCCGATCCCCGGGCCGCCGACTCGCGGCTGGTGGTCGTCGATATCGAACCGGCACGGCGATTGGGCCGGGAAGTGCCGCTCGCCGAGATCAAGGCCGACCCGGCGCTGGCCGACTTGGGACTGGTGCGCATGGGACGGCTCTCGGTGGTTCCGGCATCGCCGGAGCAGTGGCGGCACTTGAAGGGGATGGGTCGCAAGGCATGAGTCCCGCCTTTCAGGTCGAGGCACCCTACCAACCGGCGGGCGATCAACCCAGAGCCATCCGTGAACTGACCGAAGGGCTCGAGCGAGGGGACCGCTACCAAACCCTCCTCGGCGTGACCGGCTCGGGCAAGACCCTTACCCTGGCACACGTCATCGCCAACTGGGGCCGGCCCACGCTGGTCATGTCCCACAACAAGACCCTCGCGGCCCAGCTCTACGGGGAACTGCGGCAGTACCTGCCGCGTAACGCCGTCGAGTACTTCGTGTCGTACTACGACTACTACCAGCCGGAAGCCTACGTTCCCACCACCGATACCTACATCGAAAAAGACGCGTCGATCAACGAGGACATCGATCGACTGCGACTCAGGGCCACCTCCAGTCTGATGGAACGGGAGGACGTGGTGATCGTGGCTACGGTCAGCGCTATCTACGGTCTGGGCGATCCCGCCGAATACCGGCAACTCATGGTTATGGTCGAACGGGGTGAGGAGCGGGGACGGGATGCCATCCTGGCCGATCTGGTGCGCATCAACTACCACCGCAACGACGTCGCCTTCGATCCCGGCACCTTCCGGGTCCGGGGCGACACCGTGGAGATCTTCCCGGCCTACGCCGAGCAGGCCGTGCGCATCGAGTTGTGGGGCGACGAAGTCGAGCGGGTCAGCAAGATCGACCCCCTGACCGGCGAAACCATCACCGAGGTCGACCGGGCCGGCATCTATCCCGCCACCCACTTCGTCACCCGGCGGACCACCATCACCCGGGCGGTGGAACGCATCCGGGCCGAACTCAAGGACCGGCTCACCGAACTGCGGACGGCCGGGAAGTTGCTCGAGGCACAGCGGCTCGAGAGCCGTACCCGGTTCGACATCGACATGATGCTCGAAGTGGGAACCTGTGCCGGCATCGAGAACTATTCGCGCCTCATCACCGGCCGTCAGCCGGGGGAACGACCCGCCTGCCTCATGGATTACTTCCCCGAGGATTTTCTCGTCGTGGTGGACGAGTCCCACGTCTCCCTGCCGCAGATTGGAGGGATGTACAACGGCGACCGGGCCCGCAAACTCACCCTCGTCGAATACGGCTTCCGGCTGCCGTCGGCCCTGGACAACCGGCCGCAACGGTTCGACGAGTTCATGGCCCTCACGCCGCAGATGATCAACGTCTCAGCCACGCCGGGCGATCGAGAACTGGAACTCTCGGAAGGGGTGGTGGTGGAACAGATCATTCGGCCCACGGGATTGGTCGACCCGGTAGTCGAAATCCGGCCGGTCAAGGGCCAGATCGACGATCTGCTGGGCGAGATACGCACCCGGGCCGCTCGCAGTGAGCGGATTCTGGTCACCACCCTCACCAAGCGAATGGCGGAAGATCTCACCGACTATCTGCAACAGACGGGAGTGCGCGTCCGCTACCTCCATTCAGACATCGACGCCATCGAGCGGATCGAGATCCTGCGAGCGCTTCGCCTGGGCGAATTCGACGTCCTCGTGGGCATCAACCTCCTCCGCGAAGGCCTCGACCTTCCGGAGGTATCGTTGGTGGCCATCCTCGACGCCGACCATGAAGGGTTTCTCCGGTCGGACCGCTCGCTCATCCAGACCGTCGGCCGCGCGGCCCGCCACATCAGTGGCAAGGGCATTTTCTACGCCGACCGCCGAACGGGATCCATGGACCGGGCCCTCAAGGAAATGGACCGGCGCCGGGCCAGGCAACAGCAGCACAACCGTGAGCACGGAATAACCCCGCGGTCTATCGTGAAATCGACGGAACAGGTCCGGCTGTCCACCCGGGTGGCCGACGCCCGCGTCGACCGGGCCGCCAAGGAAGCCGCCGCAGGAGCCGCCGACCTGCGCGATCCGGCCAAACGCGGTGCCGCGATCGATGCGCTCGAGCAGCAGATGAAGGAGGCCGCCGCCAACCTCGAGTTCGAGGTCGCCGCCATGCTGCGCGACCAGGTGATCGAACTGCGGGCGCTCGACAGCCCCAACGTGGATCGTGAGACCTCCCGTGACCGGCAACGCGCATGACGCTGGTTACCGAGTCGCAACTGAGGAAGCGGGGTGAGGCGCTCGGCCGGAGCCTGCCACCGGGATCGATTCTCCTGTTTCGTGGGGAGGTCGGGGCCGGCAAGACGACGTTCATCAAGGCCATCGCTACCGGCCTGGGGGTGGAGTCCGCCACCGCCAGCCCGACCTTCGCCCTGGTACACCGCTACCAGGGGCGGCGCGGGCCCGTGTTCCATGTCGATTGCTACCGCCTGGCTACGCCGGATGAGGCCCAGGATCTCGATTGGGAAGGACTCCTCAGGGACGGCGACGTCTTGCTGATCGAGTGGCCCGACCGCGCCGGCTCCTGGCTGCCCCAGGCTACCCACCAGTTCGGCCTGTCGCACGTCGACGATCCGGACCTCCGCCGGCTCGAGGAGAGCTGATGTACCTGGCACTGGAAACGTCGGGCGACCAAGCCTCCGTGGCCCTGGGACGGCCCGGCGCCGTTATGGTGGAGGAGACGCTCCCTGGAGCGCGCCAGCATGCCCGCGGCCTTCTCCCGCTCATCCAGGAGGTGCTGGCCCGACAGGGGGCGGAGTTGGCCGACCTCGACGGGGTGCTGGTGACCGATGGGCCGGGGAGCTTTACCGGGTTGCGCATCGGCGCAGCCGTGGCCAAGGCCCTGGTGTATACCCGCGGCCTCGAGTTGTGGTCGGCCCCCTCGCTGCTGGTGCAGGCCGCCGGCTGTGTCCCCGACTGCTCGGGCCGGATTTTGGCCGTGGCCGACGCCCTCCGCGGCGACATCTTCGCGGCGATGTACCGGTTCCCCGGCGGCCGCATCGAGGTCGATGTGCCACCAGGGGTGTTCCGCCCCGCGGAACTGGTGGCGGATGTCCCCCGGCCCAAGCTCGTGGTCGGGCACCTGCGCTCGGAGCTTCTGGCTCCGTTCGACGGGTGGATCGACGGGGGGACCTTGCTCCTGGTGGACGCTCGCCCAAGCGCCGGAGTGCTGTTGCAGCTACTGGGGCAGGCGGGAGGCCTCCAACGGATCGAGCCCGCTCAGGTGGCTCACTGGGAGCCGGAGTACGGACGCCCGGCCGAGGCTCAAGCCAGGTGGGAGACAGCCCATGGAACACCAATTCACCGTCCGGGCGGCTCGGTCTGAGGACGCCTCGGCCCTTCGGAAAACCGAGGCGCTGAGTTTCTCAGACCCGTGGAGCGAAGCGGATTTCGAACAACTCCTGTCCGCCCCCGGAGTCGAAGGCTGGATTTGCTGGGCCGGGACCAGGCTCTCCGGTTACCTCCTCGTCCGCTCCGCAGGCGAGGAAGCCGAAATCCTGAATTTGGCGGTCGCGCCCGGGTTCCGCCGCCGAAGGGTGGCCCTCCGACTACTGGGGCGCGGGCTCGACACGCTGCTGGCGCGCGGCGTGCACCAGGTTTTCCTGGAGGTCCGGCGCTCCAACCGGGCCGCGCGGGCTCTCTACCACCGGCTGGGGTTCACCCTGGCCGGGGTGCGTCGAGGCTATTATCGTAAACCATTGGAAGACGCGATGGTCCTGCGCCGCCGGCTCGACTCCTCGGACGAAAACGATCCGCTCGAAGGACAAACCGGTTAAGGCTGCGCCGGGGAGTACGCTATCGTGTCCCATGGACCGATGTGAACTTGACCTATTCGTTGGAGGTACTCGTGAGCCGGAGTTTGAACAAGGTGACGCTGATCGGAAATTTGGGAGCGGATCCCGAGGTGAGAAGCACCTCCAACGGGGCCCGGGTGGCAACGCTCTCGCTCGCCACCAGCAGGCAGTGGAAGAACGCCTCGGGAGAATCCCAGGAGAAAACCGAGTGGCACCGTGTGGTGCTGTGGAACAACGCCCGTAGCGGCCAGGGGCTGGCCGACATCGCCGAGCAGTATTGCAAGAAGGGCGACAAGATCTACATCGAGGGCAGCATTGAGTACCGCACCTGGCAGGACCGTGAAGGCCAGACGCGTTACACCACCGAAATCCGGGGTCGTGAACTCATCATGTTGTCTGGTCGCTCGGGCGATCAGGGGGGCGGGGGCGGGGGCGGGGGCACGCCGGCCGGTGTGGGTGCCACGACGGACAGCCCGCCCAAGCAGTCATTCGACGAGTTCCCCGACGCGCTCGACGCCACCGACGACGATCTGCCGTTCTGAGTCGGACCCCTGGGGGATCGAGGCCCGGAGCCGGGAAACCGGCTCTGGGTGCCGGGTGCCCGTCGTTCTGCCACAGTCATGGCGTTTTACCGCAGGCAAACGCCCCAAGTCACTCTGGTTAAGGCACTTAGCGGCATCGATCGAAGGCCCAAGAGCCCCATTCCCTTGCAGTTAGTCGGTTCGGCGCCGCTGCCCGGCGCAAGGGTTCAGGTCTGGCGTAAGTTGTGCGCTGCTTTTAGCTTGGGCGCAGGTGCAGTCACAACTACACTCGCCAAACCAACGGGTACCAGCCATGGCACAGCACCGTTCCACCATCCTTCGTGTGGTCGTAGTGTTCTCCTTCGCCGCTCTGATGCCGGCCTCCGTGCTGGCCCAGCAGCCCGACAGCCACACGGTTCGCCCAGGCGACACGCTGTGGGATATCGCGGCCAGCTACCTCGGCGACCCCTTCCTATGGCCCCAGATCTACCGCCTGAATACCGACGTGGTAGAGGACCCGCACTGGATCTACCCGGGTGAGGTCCTGCGGCTGACCGGTGGGGCGGAGGTGTCGGCGGTGCCGGTCGTGCCGCAGCCCGACCAGCCCGATCAGCCAGACCAGCCCGATCAAGCCGACCAGCCGGATCAGGTCATCATCGTGGTTGATGACCAGGGGGCTCCCGATCAGGTTGGCCAGGTAGCGGACGCGGGCGTCGAACCCGCCATCTGGCGGCCGATGACCCGCCTTCAGGTGACCTCGAATCAGCCGGTGGTGCTCAATCCGCTGATCTTGGACAAGCCGAGTCCCATTTCTTTCAGTGAGTACCAGTCGGCCGGTTTTCTCACCGAGCGTCGCAAGTACCCCTTGGGCCTGATGCGCGGTCCGGTGACACCCTCGGAGATCGACGCCGGACTTCCTCAGGTGAGCATGTTCAACCGGGTCGGTGTGACCCCGCCGGATGGTGGGTCCTATCTGGTTGGTGATTCCCTGCTTCTGGTGCGGTTCGGTCGTGAGGTCGAAGGATTCGGCAATGTGATCGCACCGACCGCTATCCTCCGTGTGGTCGAGGTGTCCGAGTACCAGGCGGTAGCGGAGATCATTCGCGTCTTCCGGGCCATCGTTGCCGGGCAGATGACACTGCCCCTCCCGGTCTTCAATGACCCAGGTCAGGTCGAAGCGGTTCCTGTGGCCGACGGCATCACCGCCTCGGTCATCGCCAACCGGGACCGCGTCGAGTTGACCGAACCATTTCAGGTCCTGTTCCTCGACAAAGGGCGCGAAGAGGGTGTCAAGCTTGGCGATGTCTTCGAGCTCCGGCGGGTGCCACAGCGCCGCGATCCACTGGCCGCCACCACCGACGAACTCATGGGCATGGTGCAGATCGTCAATGTCAACGATCATACGTCGAGCGCCCAGGTGCTGAACATCGTGTTCACCGATGTTCGGCCGGGAACCGAAGCGCGGCAGGTCGGTCGCCTGCCAACTTGAGTAGGGGGATTCCGGATCAACGGGGGGCGGTCGTCGAACGGCGACCGCCCTTTGTGTTTTCAGGCATTGGGGAATGGGGGACACCCCTGCTACAATTAAGCGTTTTGGCCCGTGCGGCTTGCCGGGTGAATCGGGCAACCGAATAGCGACGTACCAAAAGGGGAGAGACAACGCATGGGCAGACGGGTGCTCGTTACTGGAGGGGCGGGGTTCATCGGATCGCATGTTGCCGAAGCGTATCTCGCGGACGGGTGGGAAGTCACCGTCCTCGACGATCTGTCCCGGGGGAAGGAGCAGAACATTCCGGCCGGGGCCTCGTTTGTCCGGGCGGACATCGGGTCGCCGGAGGCCCGAGAAGCGGTGGCAACCGGCAAGTACGACATCCTCAACCTCCATGCCGCCCAAATCGATGTTCGGGTATCGGTCACCAACCCCGGGCTGGACTGCGCCATCAACGTGCTCGGCTTGGTCAACCTGCTCGAGGGAGCCGGAGCCGGGAACGTCAAACGGGTGATCTTCGCCAGCAGTGGCGGGGTGGTCTACGGTGATCCCGAGGTGATTCCGACCGCGGAAACGGCGCCCAAGGGTCCCATTTCGCCTTATGGAGTCAGCAAACTGTCCGGCGAGTACTACCTCAAGACGCTGTCGATCCTGGGTGGCTTCCAGGGTGTTGCCATGCGCTACAGCAACGTGTTCGGGCCGCGGCAAGACCCCAAGTCCGAAGCCGGTGTGGTATCCATATTCGTGTCCCAGCTGCTCGAGGGGCTGCCGCTGACCGTGTTTGGCGACGGAACCCAAACCCGAGACTACGTTTACGTCAAGGATGTCGCCCGCGCCAACCTGGCGGCGAGTACCATGGACCTGCCGCAGGGCGACGACATCGACGCCAGCGCGTTCAACATCGCCACGGCCCGCGAGACCTCGGTGCTCGAACTGGCGGATGCGGTCGGGGCGGCGATGGAAATGCGCCCCGACCTGGAACATGCCCCGGCACGATCCGGCGAGTTGTTCCGTAGTTCGTTGAACATCGACAAGGCCAAGTCGGTGCTCCAGTGGGAGCCCCAAGCCCAGTTCGGCGACGGGCTCCAGGACCTCATCACCTGGTTCCAGCAGGAGGCCCAGTGACGCTACAGGTCGGAGGGGCCATGCCCTCCTCCTCGTTAGATTTGATCGCCCAGGCGAGTACGGAAACCAAGATCGTCCTCGGTACCCTGGCCGTGTTCTCCGTTCTCTCCTGGTTCATCATCGGGTTGAAGTGGTGGCAGAGCCGACGGCTGCGCCAGCAAGCCGACCGTTTTTTCGGTGAACTCGAGCGAACGACAAAACTGCAGGATGGCTACCACGCGGTAATGAAACTCCCGCCGTCTCCCTACAACCGACTGTTCCGCGAGGGGATCAACTTCGTTTCCGAACTGCTGCCGGGGTCCCTCATGGGGGAGTCGAGCCGACCATCGGAAACGCTCTCGGCCACCCAGGTCGGAGTCCTGAAGATGGTGCTCAACAAGGAGATCGCCGCCGAGCGCGACCTGGCCAGCCACTATGTCTCGTGGCTCGCCACCATCGGATCGGTCAGTCCGCTGCTGGGGCTCCTGGGGACGGTGCTTGGGGTCATGCGCGCGTTCCTGGGGATCGCCGCTCATGGATCCGGCAACATCGCGGCGGTGGCGCCCGGCGTGGCGGAGGCGCTGGTCACCACCGTGGCCGGATTGGCCGCGGCCATCCCGGCGGTGATCGCCTACAACTTCTTCGTCAACCGGATCCGGCTCTTCTCGGGAGAAATGGAAGGGTTCGCCAACGAATTGATCGGGACCATGGCGCGTGAGGGAGTGATCTAGCATGATGGACGGGTTGGGCGGGATCGACGAGATCGGCAGCGGGGGACTCCCGCTCCAGGCCGACATCAACGTGACGTCGCTGGTGGACGTGGCGTTCGTCATGCTCATCATCTTCATGATCACCGCGCCAATCATGCAGGGTGGGGTCGACATCGATCTCCCCAAAGCCGCGGCCAGACCCCTCGCGGCCAATGAAGGAATGGTCGTTACCGTCGATCGAGCCGGCAAGATCTATCTCGACGACACCCAAGTGACCTATGACGAGTTCCGCGTCACCTTCGCGGCGCTGGTCCAACGGACCAACACGTCCTCGGTGTTCCTCCGCGCCGACCGGACAGTGCCGTTCGGCACGGTGGTGCGCGTCATGGCCGTGTTGCGGAACGCCGGCGTCAAGACCAGTGTCATTGCCGAAGAGGAGGACGTCGTCAGGTGAGGGACGCCTATGGCCGGCGTACGCGCCCGGGGGTAACCTCGGGGATCATCTGGACCAGTGTGGTCCACGTCGTCGGCGCAGTGGTCCTAATGGCGGCGGCCCGCCCGCAGGAGATCGCCCCGCCGGTCTACGCCGTCGAGCTGGTCGCCGCGCCGAGGACGCCGCCCAAGCCGCGGCGGGCGCCGGAAGCCACGCCGCGCCAAGTGGACCCGCCGCCGGAGGCGCCAGCTAAAGCCGAGGCCCGCAAGGACGACTCACCGGCGCCGGTTCCGGTACCCGTCAAACAGGAGACCGAGCCTCCGCCAAAGACGGCTCCCACGGAGCAACCGCTGCCCGACGAGACACCCAAGACCGGCACCGCCCCGGTCAACGTCGAGATCCCGGGCCTGATGTTCCCCTATCCCCAGTATCTCCAGAACATCGTGGCCCAGGTATATCGTCGCTGGGATCGTCCCAGAACCAATGCGTCCCTGCGAGCGGAAGTGTTCTTCACCATCCAACGGGACGGCAGCGTGAACGACATCCGGTTCATTCGCCGCTCCGGCAACTTCGCCTTCGACCTCGGGGCCCAGGGGGCCGTCGAGGCCGCCGCCAATGTCAAGGCGTTTGGTCCGCTGCCGGACGGCTTCCGGGAGGACGTTCTGCCCGTGAGTTTCTTCTTCACGCCGAGGGGCTCGTGAGACGCTGGATCGGCGCCGTGGCGCTGGTGTTGGTCGCGGGAAGCCTGGCGGCCCAGGATTCCGTGCCGCCGGTCGATCAGGGAGTCCGGGTCGGCATCGAGTATACCCCGGGCGTCCGGCCGCGGCTGGTGGTATTCCCCGGTCCGGGATACGACTCCGTCCGGCCGATCCTGCAACGTGATCTGGATTACAGCGACCGATTCGAGTTGATCTATGTTGGATATCATCCGGACGGCGCTTCCGCGGGCGGCGTGAACTACCAGCTCTACCGCAGGCTCGGTGCCCAGTACGGAGTGGAGCTCACCCCATCGGGTAGTGCCACTGTCGTCCGCCTCCACGATCTCGACGCGGGCGAGGTACGCAGCCATCAGACGGTCATTTTTCCCCCTCCCGACGCTCCCGAGTTCCGCATGGCCGTCCATCAGATCTCGGACGAAATCGTCCGCTGGGTCACCGGCACGCCGGGATACGCCGCCAGCCGGCTGGCATACGTTGGGCGTAAGCGGTTGTGGGTCGTGGATAGTGACGGGGTGGGGAATCGGTCACTCACGGGGGCCGACGAGGCTGTCCTGTCGCCCGCCTGGTCGCCGGATGGACGGCGGATCGTCTACACTCGGTTCGATGAGGGAATGGGGAGTCTCCAGCTCCTGTTCCTGGCCAGTGGCTCGACCGTGACCGTTCCCAGTACCCGCAGCGGGCTCAACTACGCCTCCGCGTTCTCGCCGGATGGACGGATCCTCGCCTACACGCGCTCCGGCGAAGGCGGTACCGATGTTTTCCGGGTGGATGTTGGGGATATGTGTTGCCTGCAAAGGTTGACCGTGGGCCGCTATGCGGATAATCTATCTCCCACATACTCGCCTGACGGCCGTCGCATCGCCTTCGTATCCACCCGGGCTGGCCCCCCCCAGATTTACGTGATGTCGGCGGATGGCACAGACCAGGAACTACTGGCTTCGTTCGATTTCGGCGCTACCGGAAGTTCCTTTGCGCCCGAGTGGTCGCCGGACGGAGCCCAGGTAGCGTTTCACCGGGCCATTGAGGGCCGATTCCAGGTCTTTGTGTTGGATTTGGCGAGTCGGCGGGTACGGCAGTTGACGTCGGCCGGGCGGAACGAGGACCCGACATGGGCGCCCGACGGCCGCCATGTGGCGTTCGTCTCCACCCGGAGCGGTCGGCGACAACTGTGGATCGTCGACACAGAAACGGGACGCATCCGGCAACTCGGGACGCCGGATGCCGTACGACTTCCTTCATGGTCCCGCCGCTTTGGCGGGGCCGCAGGTGTGAACCATTGAGAACGGAGTATCTCATGAGGCGGAAGTTCATCGTGCTCGCGGCAGGTGTCCTGGTCGCGGCAGCATGTGGCGGATCCCAACCCGAACCAGTAACCCCCGCGCCGGTGGCAATCGACAGCACGGCCATCAAAGAGCAAATGCGGCAGGATTCCATCGCTGCCGCCGAGCGTGCCCGGGCGGAAGCCGAGCGCCGCGCGACCGAGGCAGCCCTCGCCGCCGCGGCACTTATCACCAACCAGCTGACGGCCGAAGTGCATGACATGATCAACTTCGACTTCGATCGCTCTGACATCCGTATGGAAGACGAAGCCAATCTGGACCGCAAGGCCGCCATCATGATGGCCAACGCCGCGGTGCGGATGCGTATCGCGGGGCATGCCGACGATCGTGGCTCTGACGAGTACAACCTCGCCCTGGGCAATCGTCGAGCCGAGTCGGCCAAGCGCTACCTGGTCAACCAGGGCGTCGACGGCTCACGGATCAACATCGTGTCCTTCGGCGAGGAACGGCCCCTCGATCCGGCACAGACCGAAGAGGCCTGGACCAAGAACCGGCGGGACGAGTTCGAGATGACGGCTGGGGCCAGCCAGCTCGTCGCTCCCAACTAGGGAGCCAGGTTGGTGCAGGCCCGTTCAGGTGTTCTAGTCGTGCTCGTCGCTCTTGGGGGCTGCGCCCTCAAGAGCGATGTAGCGCGCCTTGAACGACAGGTGGCCACGCTCGAGGCCCGAACCATACGCCAGGACTCGGCCCGGGCCGCCCAGTTGAACGAGGTCATCAATCTGCAGCAGGACATTCTCGATTCGCTGGTGGCCGGGCGCCGGGCGTTGGCCGCGCTCCGCGGCGACATCGACGGCGATCTCTACGGCATTTCTCAACAGCTGGTGCAGGTACAGGCGTTGACGGGCCAAAGCCAGCAACGCCTGACTGATCTTCGCACCCAGCTGGACGCCCGTGGTGCCCAGATCGCCGAGGGCGACAGCATGGCCGCCGAGGCCGCCGCGGTCCCTTCCGCCAACCAGATTTACCAGGCGTCACTGGCCCAGCTCCGGCGCGGCAGTTTTGCCACGGCCCGGCTCGGGTTCCAGGAACTCCTCCGTTCGTATGCCGATGACCGCCGGGCGCCCGACGCGCTCTATTTCATCGGTGAGAGTTATGCCACCACCGACGCCGATTCCTCGGCGGCATACTATCAGCAGGTGGTCGACCGCTTCCCGGGATCCTCCCGGGTATCAGCCGCGTTGTACAAACTGGGCCTTATGGCGGAGCAGCGGGGTGACCGGCAGGCGGCGCTGGAGGCCTACAATCGAGTCGTGCAACAACATCCTTCATCCGATGCCGCAGAGCTCGCGCGCGACCGCCTGACAGCTCTGGGGCAGTAGCCCCGCCATCGATGGGCGGTCTCCTGGGTGAGATGCCCTTCCTCGATCACCTCGAGGAACTACGGCGACGGATCTTCCTGGCGCTCGGCGCCCTGGTCATCGGCACCGGGGTGGGCCTGTGGCTGGTGCAGGCGTTAAACCTGATCAGCTTCCTGAAACGACCCATCGAGCCGTTCCTCCCCGACGGGAAGCTCACCGTCCTCAGTCCTACCGAGCCGATAATGATCCTGCTGAAGCTGGCACTGGCCGTAGGGCTGGTGCTGGCTTCCCCCATCATCATCTACCAGGTCTGGGCCTTCCTGTCGCCGGCCCTGTACCAGCGGGAGAAGAAGGCCATCGTCCCCGCGCTGTTTGCCGGCATGCTGCTGTTCATCGGTGGAGCGATCGGGGGCTATCTGGTGGTGGTACCTCCGGCGCTCAAGTTCTTGTTGAACATCGAGCCCGAGGCGTTGCAGACTCTCATCACCTTCAATTTCTATTTCAGTTTCATCATTCAGATTTCTCTGGCGATGGGCCTGGCCTTCGAGCTGCCGCTCATCTTGATGATGCTGACGTGGCTGGGGGTGGTCACCCCGATGTTGTTGAGCCGCTACCGCCAGTATGCCGTGGTGCTGTCGCTGGTGGCCGCCGCCTTCCTGACCCCGGCCGACATCACCTCGATGGTCATCCTCGGCGTGTCCCTGGTCCTGCTGTACGAAGTGGGCCTGGTGGGCTCCAAGGTGATCTACCGTCGGCGTCTCAAACGGGCGGCCCGCTCGGGAACCGCCGTGGTCATCTTCCTGCTGGCCGGGTGGGGGACGCTCGACGCCCAGGACCTCAAACGACCGGAGAAGCTGCAGCAACTGCAGGACACGGTGGTACGCACCCTGCCGGCTGCCACTCCGGACGACAGCCTCCGGCGCCGCCCCCAGGTGATGGACAGCGCCATGGCCAGACGCATGGGCCTGCCGACGAGCCCGTCCCGTCAGTTCCGCCCTCCCGATGCGTTCATGGCCTCCCTGCTGAACCGGACCGGGTACCAGGTGACGCGCTACCAGGCGGACACGGCCGCGCTGTTCATGGATACCCGGTACCTCGAACTCACCCACCGGGCGCTCACCGAGCGCCAGGGCGCGATCCTAGAGGCCGATTTCATTTCGTTCCGGGAGATGGAGTGTCTGCTGGAGGCGACCGGCGACCCCCGTCTGTTCGACGGATCCCAGGTCCTCGTGGGCGAAACCGTCAGTTACAACACCTGCACCCGCCGCGGGGTGGTCACTGACGCGCTCACCAATTTCGAGCAAATGGGCGCCGTCTGGTTCCTGCGCGGCAACGTGGCCCAGGACTCCAGTTCCAGTCGCATTTATTCCTCGTCCAGCGAAGTCACCAGCTGCGATGTGCCGGAAGCGCACTACCACTTCTCTTCCAAGAGAATGAAGTGGGTCAACCAGAAGATTTTCATTGCCCGGCCTGCGATCCTGTACATCCGAGACGTGCCCATCATGTGGTTGCCGTTCATGTTTCAAGACATCAGCCCCGGGCGGCGATCGGGGATCTTGATTCCCCGGTTCGGCATCAGCGACATCGTGCGTCCCAACGAATCGTACGGCCGGCAGATCACCAATGTCGGGTACTACTGGGTCCCCAATGACTACGTGGATGTCACCGCGCGGCTGGACTGGTATTCCGGACGCTACACCAACCTGTCCCTGAATGGGCGATACCGTTGGCGCGACCGGCAATTGAACGGCACCCTGGGTGTGGGACAGACATGGGAGAACACGGGCGCCAACTCTCTCGGGTTGCGCTGGTCCCACGTGCAGAACTTCAACCTGACGACTCGGATCAACCTCGATTTCAACTATGAAAGCAACACTCGGGTCATCAACACCAACGCCGTCGATCCCCGGGTCAATACCCGGCAGCTCAGCAGCTCGGTGAACTTCACCAAGACCTACCCCTGGGGCAGCCTTGCCGTGGGCGGCACCCGCCGCCAGTCGATAACCGACCGGAGTATTTCTACGCGGTTTCCCAGTCTGACCATCTCACCCAAGCCGTTCGACCTGAGCCGCTCGATTACCTGGTCGCCAACCCTGTCGATCGTAAACAGCCAGAACTCCAGGTCGGATGCTTTCGATCTCCCCGTGGCCATCGGGCCCGGCATCATAGATACCATCGGGCTGTCGTCGTCCGATCGGACCACCACGATCGCCTTTGGGACGCCGTTCCGGTTTGGCGGATTCAACTGGCAGAATTCCATCCAGGTGGTCGACCGCAAGGACGAGCGCCGGACGGTGGTTTCCACCATCGTGCCCAACCCCGCAAACCCGGCCGACTCCCTCCAATTGCAGACCATCACCGGCGGGTCATTCAGTACCTCGCTGGACTGGCGAACCGGAATCAGCCTGCCGCTCTTGGCGCGCCGGAGCTGGCGGTTCCAGCCGACCGTGTCCATCGTCAACACCACCAGCGGCCCGTTCCTCCTGCGCAACGAGCAGACCAACGGGCAGTTTGTCCGTCAGGGCAAGCGGTTGGAGTTCCGCCTGTCCGCCACGCCGACGTTGTTCGCGTTTTTCCCGGGCTTCGCCGGCACCAGCCGGATGCGCCACAGTTTTTCGCCGCTGATCTCCTACTCCCTCGCGCCTGGTGCCGACGTCCCCCAGGCCTACGCCGATGCCATCACCCCCCCGGGTGGAACCCCGGTGCTCAGGAGCGACCCGCAACAGCGCCTCAGCATCGGGCTGTCACAGAATCTCGAGGGGAAGGGCCGCCCCGCGGAGGGAGACACCCTGGGCACATCCGCCAGGAAATTCCGCATCCTCGGCTGGCAGACCAGTCCCGTGACCTATGACTTCGAGCAGGCCAAGAAGCCCGGCCGTACCGGCTGGGCCACCCAGGTCATGAGCAACACCTTCCAAACCGACCTGATCCCCAACTTCAGCCTGAACCTGACCCACGACCTGTGGCGGGGGGTCGTCGGTACCGATTCCGCCAAGTTCGATCCCTTTCTGCTCAGTGCCAGCGCCAACTTCGGGTTGACCAGCCGTACGGTGCAGGCGTTCTTGTCCCTGCTGGGACTCGCCAGTGATCCAGGCGCCCCCGACCTCAGCCAACCGCAGCAGGTGGACTACCAGTACGACAGTGGCTTCGGCCGGACCGGCTACCGGTCGCCCGATGCGCTTCGTGGGGGGGGGAGGACGCCGTTTGCGGCGTCATTCAACTACACACTGACCCGGCTTCGGCCCGTCTCCGGCAGGTGTTTCTGTCTCCGACAGAAGCGGCCGAACGTGGACCGCCCGGCCCAGCAGAACCTTGGATTCCGGACCTCGTTCTCGCCGACACCCTTCTGGACCGTCTCGTGGAATACCCAATACAACATCACCGACAGCCGGTTCGAATCCCAGGTCGTCAGGCTCGACCGTGACCTCCATAAGTGGCGCGCCCGCTTCGAGTTCATCCGCAATCCCAACGGCAATTTTGCCTTCTATTTCTCCATCTTCCTCATCAGCCTCCCGGACATCAAGATCGACTACGACCAGTCCACCATCACCCGGTAGCCATGTCCTCACCTGGGGACAATCCTCTCCCGGGTCTCACATGGTAACTTGTTGTCATTAAATATGTTATAAAGTGCGGAGCGATGGCATGCCTTCTGCTTTCTCTGGGATCCGACGACGACCCGTCCCAAGGAGTGGAATGCCATGCGTGTTTCCCGGTTGGTAACTCTCGTTCTCGTCGGTGCGGCCGCCTGTGACCCCTCGAGTCTCGCTGGACCCGGGGGGACAGGTGGGCAGGTGGCTGCGCCCAGCAACCTTTCCTACACGGTCGAACCCACCGGCGACCCCGACGCTCCGGCTGGGCTGGTGCTTCGTTGGGACGACGACGGTGATCCCGATCTGGCGGTATGGCACGTCTACTCCCGCGGCCGCCAGGGTGACTCCTTTGGGCTGCGCGGATCGACCACGTCGCCTTCCTTCCACGACGCCGGCATTCCCCACCTGGAGTACTACGTGACGGCCGAGTCGGTCGACGGCGACGAATCGGGCCCCAGCACTATCGTCCTGGTGGACGAACGGCTGGCTCTTCCCGGACCGGTACAGCTGTTCCCGACGTCTCTCGACGGGGCGGTGGCGCTGGTGTGGGACGACAACGCGTTCCTGGCCGACCCCAACGGCTTCAGCCACTATCGCGTCTACAGTACCCGCTACGACCTGGATGCCAATGTGTGCCTCAATGCGTGGGGGCTCGAGGGGACCACGGTGGCACCCGAGTTCGTGGCCGGCGCCCTCGTCAACGGAGTACCGCGCTGCTTCGGCATCTCGGCGATCACCATCGAGGGGTGGGAGAGCTTGTGGTCGCCGGTCATCCACGATACTCCGCGGCCGGATGCCCGCAATCAGGTGCTGTATGCCCGGCAGGTCGACGATGCCAAGGCTGGTTTCCGGTTCTGGCGTGACAGCAACGGTGACGGCCTGGCCCAGGACAGCGAGTTGGGTCTGACCGGGGCCGGGTCTGACGGCTCCATGGACTTCACCCTCGACCAGAGCGGTGGCCAATTGTTGCTGGTGCCGCTCAGGGCCGGCACGGGAGTGGAAGTCTACGGTCCGGGCCCGGTGGCTGATCTCACCAGCATCGACTTTGCGCCGAACCAGACTTATTCCAGCGCACCGATTCAGGCGCAGACCGGCTGGGGCTATGTCTGGGCCATGGACGGCGGTGACGGTTTTGCCCGGTTCGCCTCG